>JAWAPI010000007.1:0-28776 GCA_038894495.1 Desulfurococcaceae archaeon | reverse complement strand
ATTTTCAAGCTCTCACCAATCCTAGCGAAACACATAGACAATGAGGAACTAGTTAACTATCGTGCTCACTATATTAGATACTTCTATGCACAGAATAAAATGGAATATATGTTAACAAGCATACTTAGATCAAGTAGGTACTACATACCAGTAAAAATAATTAAGAAACTAAATAACCTTGGTCTACTCTTCGAAGAAGACTATGATAAGCACTATAAATTAGCTATTAAAGCACTCATTACTTCTCCAGTACTCTCCCTTCTTCTTTTCTCTTAATACATTTTATTACAGCATCGACTAGGTGTTTAATAGCTATGTGAATCTCATGCGAGATCTCTAAACCTACATTAATACTTTTCGGGTAGATACCGATGATATATATGTTATCAATATTGCTCATCGCCCTAACTAATTCAATAGATTTACTAAATGGTATTGAATGCGTGGTTAAAACTAATTTATCTGAATCTATCGAATTAGCTGTTGCAACAATTATATCTCCTGGCTCTCCACCATTGAATATCACCGCGTCTAATACTATTAGTGTTTTAGGACTATACTCTACTATTTCACTTATACACGACTCTAGTCCATATTCGCATCTAATACAGTTCACTCCACGAGAGCTGAGTTCCTCGCAGGCTAATAAACCAGCTTGATCATCCGTTCTAAGAGGAGACCCAATACCAATTACTAAGAAAGAATTATGAAAAAGTGAGCAGATATCAGTGTTATAAGCTATCTCGGTGCGTTGCTCGCCCTCTTTAATAGGTCTTCCCATACCGCGTCAACATACTCCTGCAGTTGCTTTAACAACTCCTTATTCTCTGGTCTCAATAAGTGCCTAAATCTACCCTGGATCTCAATATACCTCTCAATGGGTTGTTTCAATGCAGGGTTCCTAGCAATTACAAGACTTCTATCAGTTAGTGAATAACCTGTTTCGGGGGTCCACTCCCATAGTGGGAAATAGCAAGTATCAACAGCTCTTCTCAATATATCTATTGATAATGCTTCCTCATGTCTCCATCCACGATCACAACTACTCAATACATGCATAAATGCTGGTCCATTGACCTCTATACCTTTTCTAATCTTCTTTATCAAGTCCATCCAATGAGCCGGAGTACCTGTCGCTACATACGGTATTCTATGAGCAACCATAATATCCGCTATCGGTTTCTTATTCTCGCCCTTACCTGGTATTACCTCTCCCACCGGTGAAGTAGTTGTCCAAGCAAATCTTGGTGTTCCACCGGACCTCTGTATACCTGTATTCATATATGCCTCGTTATCATATAGTATGTAGAGAACGTCATGGCCTCTCTCAGCCATTCCACTGAGGGCTTGGATCCCTATATCATACGTTCCACCATCACCTGCAAATACAACTACATCTATGTGATCGTATTTTAATCTACCAGTTTTCTTCAATGCCTTTACAGCTGCCTCGACTCCACTAGCTGTTGCAGCTGCGTTTTCAAATGCATTATGTATCCATGGAACAGCCCAGCTAGTATATGGATATATAGTTGTTGACACCTCGAGGCAGCCTGTCGCTGTAACCACGATGGTTGGACCTCGAAACGCGAAGCTTGCCAGTTTAACAACCACGGGTGCCGCACACCCCGCACACATTCTATGACCAGGTAATAAGACTGGTCTTCTCTGCTCAGCTAATTGTCTCAAGTTAAATACTAATGGTTGCTCTGCTTTCAAGCCTGGTTCAAATAACCAAATCTTATATGGTTGTTCTCCTTTCTTAACTGGTATTTCAGGTAGAGTTTTACCAACCATTTAACCCCTCACCCCTATAAATCTTAGCCTTTCCTCCTCCGGCACGTATCCCCTCTCTAAGTCTTGTAATAGTTGATCAATCATCTTATATACAAGATCAGGAGAGAGATCCCTACCACCAAGTCCATAGATATAGTTAACTGTTAATGGCTTGTTCTTAGAGTAATATAGAGCAGATAATATATCAAGATATAGTGGACCATATTGACCTGGTGACATACCCTTATCCATCACTGCTACTAACTTAGCATCCCTTAGTAGTTTACTAATATCACTATGTGGGAATGGTCTATAAGACCTTATTCTCAATAATCCTACTTTAACTCCTTTCTCACGATATTTCTTCACAACATTCTTAACTGTGCCTGCACTACTACCCATAGTAACCAATACTACGTCGGCGTCTTCGACGTGGAAGGGGTCTACTAAGCCGTTTCCATATCTTCTCCCAGTCAACTCATACCACTCTTCGTTTACTTGCTTTATTATCTTCTCAGAGTTCTTCATAGCCATGAATTGGGGTACCTTGATCTCGAAGTAGTAGTCGTATAGGGCTAAGTTACCTAGTGAGAGTGGTCTTGCAGGGTTCAATACATACTCAACTTCCTCATCATAGTAATCGACTCTTGTCTTTACTATTTTTCTAGGTCCACCTAGATACTCGTATACAGCCTCATCTGGTAGTATATAGATGTTCTCAAGAGTATGGCTAAGGAAAAATCCATCTAGATGAACCGATACCGGTAATTGAACCTCAGGGTGTTCAGCTATCTTAAATGCTTGTATTGTCGTGTCATAAGCCTCCTGGACATTCTCAGCGAACAGCATTATCCACCCAGAATCTCTCATTAAGTATGCATCACTATGGTCATTATGTATATTAATAGGTGATGATAAGGCCCTGTTCACAATAGCCTGCACTATTGGGAGCCTTAGTCCAGATGCAATATACATTATCTCAACCATTAGTGCAAGACCTTGAGACGAGGTTGCTGTAAACGCCCTTGCACCAGCTGCTGCAGCACCAACACACGCACTCATAGCAGAGTGCTCTGACTCAACAGCGACGAACTCTGTGTGTACTTCACCATTAGCTACGAACTCGGAGAACTTCTCGACGATGATAGTCTGAGGTGTTATTGGATAAGCAGCTACCACATCTACATAGCTCTGCTTCACTGCGTACGCAACTGCCTCGTCCCCATTTACGTTTATCATTACTTGCCTCTCTCTAGGATATTTAGGTATTAATTCAAGCTTGCTCATGCTACTCACCCCACTCAGGTTGCATAGATATAGCTTTGACAGGGCACTCGTGTGCACATATACCACATCCCTTGCAGTAATCATAGTTTACACTGACTCTCTCCCCATCCCATACAATAGCCATATCTGGGCAATAAAGCCAGCATATCATGCACTTAGTGCACTTATTCTGGTCAATAATGGGTCTAAGGGCTCTCCAATCACCAGTCTTAACATCTGTAGATAGTCTAAAAGCTACGCCACCTAGTGGTATCTCACTCCATTTCCTCGGAGCACTCATAAACCTACACCTCTATTGCTTCTTCAAGCGCCCTTTTAACTAATAAAGTATTTCTCTCGGCCACTGGGCCACTAAATCTCTCTTTAATAGCCCTCTCAACACTCTCCTCTTTAACCACACCAAGCTTCACGAGGCCTGCTAGCATAGCGGTATTTGTTATCTTTGTTTTCAAGATCTCTAACGCTAGTTTAGATGCAGGTATTAGTATCAATCTATAATCACCTCGCCTTATACCAAGAGTCTTAAATATATCATCTATTTTACCAGCATAGTTAGAAACTACTACTCCATTTTTCTTAAGCCCTGATAGAATACCCGGTGATAGCAGAGTATAATCTAATACAACGACTATATCTGGATTGTAGATCATGCTATGTATCTCTATTGGCTCATCGCTTATCCTAGTAAAAGACAGTATTGGTGCCCCAGATCTCTCAGGCCCGAACGCGGGGAAACTCTGGACGTATTTACCTTCATAAGAGGCAGCAATAGCTGTTAAATTACTAGCAGTCCATCCCCCTTGACCTCCTCTACTATGCCATCTAATCTCTAAAATCAAACTCGTACACCTCGATTACAGATATACAATTATGTGGTTTAAATACAAGTAACCATATACATGTCCATGACCCCGGTTATTATTACATGTAAATACACTATATACACGTATTTACATTAAAAAACCTTGTTGTAATAAAGTATATTCACGGTGCTTGCTATTGCAACCGATAAGTGTAATAAAGAAATCAAGCAATAAATATAGAATAAGCATTATAATAGATAGATGTAAGGAATGTGGATTATGCCTCTCAATATGTCCTGTAAAGGTCCTGGTAAAATCAAATATACTAAATAAATACGGTTACCACCCACCAAGCCCTGAGTACATTGACAAATGCATTGGATGTAAGCTTTGTGAATACCACTGCCCTGATTTCGCGATATTTGTTGAAAAGGTGGTATAGTTTTGAAGAAGACTTTCGTATCTGGGAATATGGCTATCGCAGAAGGAGCTATAATAGCTGGGCTAAGATTTTACGCAGGCTACCCTATAACACCAAGCTCGGAGATAATGGAATACCTCGCTGAGAAACTACCTAGATTAGGTGGAGTAGTTATTCAAATGGAGGACGAGATAGGATCAATAAATGCTATTATAGGAGCATCGTGGACGGGGGTTAAAGCAATGACAGCTACCTCGGGACCTGGTTTTTCATTAATGGCTGAGGCTCTGGGATTGGCTGTTATAACTGAAACCCCTATAGTGATAGTCAACGTTATGCGAACAGGTCCAAGCACAGGTGTGCCAACAAAGACGTCTCAGAGCGATGTACTACAAGCAAGATGGTTATCTCACGGAGATTACATTATTCCATGTTATGCACCTTGGAGCGCCCAGGAAGCATACGAATTAACAATAAAAGCATTTAACACAGCTGAACTACTTCGAACACCAGTGATCCTACTAAGCGATGCAACGATTGCTCACTTATGGGAGCCACTAACTATCTATGAGCCAGGTGAAGTAGAGATCATCTATAGGAAACAACCAAGCACAACCTCCCCGGGCACCCCCCCATATAGACCAGACCTAGATCTCATTCCTCCCATGCCCCTCATAGGGAGAGGATATAAAACCATCATAGAGTCCCTTATACACGATGAGAAAGGTTACTATGCACCAAGAGACCAGGATTACAAGATACTAGTTAAAAGATTAATAATGAAAATAATGAAGAGAATAGATTACATATATGAGCATGATCTAAGGTTTCACGAAGACGCTGAAATACTCCTAGTCTCATATGGCTCAACATCCAGATCCACATATTATGCTTTAATAGAGCTTAGAAAAAGGGGGGTTAAAGCCGGCTTACTCAGATTAAAAACACTCTGGCCCCTAGACCAGGATAAAATAAGAAACTCCACAAGAGCCAAGAAAATAATTGTAGTTGAAAACAACATGGGCAAGGTATATATGGATATGGAGAGAATATTTAAAGACCGCGATGTCTACTCTCTCCCATTGCTCAGCCTAGACTTGCCTACACCAAGAGAGATACTCGAGGTGGTTGAATCATGGCTCTAAAGCAGCTAATACACCCCCTAGATAGGCATCTACGCCTCGAGAGAATACCTACATTATATTGCCCGGGCTGCGGACTTGGCATTGGATTAGGAGCTATGCTAAGAGCACTAGACAAGAGAATACAAGAGAAATCGATAAACCCTGATAAAGTGCTATGGGTAGGAGGCATAGGTTGCAGCGCTAGAATGGTATTCTACGTAGACTACGATGCTGCACACGTAGTTCACGGAAGAGCTATACCGTTCGCACTTGGAGCAGTGTTAGCTGACCCAGAGATAACAGCTATAATCGTGGGTGGAGATGGAGATATAGCTGGAATAGGAGGAAACCATCTAATACACGCTGCTAGGAGAAACATAGACATGGTCGTAGTAATGTACACTAATTTCGTCTACGCAATGACAGGTGGTCAGGTAGCACCAACAACACCAAGAGGAGTTAGAACAACTACTACACCCCATGGCAACCCTGAATACCCGATGAATACCGTAAAACTGGTTGCATCTCTAAATGCAAACTATGTTGCAAGAGCAAGTATTACAACACCACACTACGTTGAGCAATTCTTCTATAAAGCCCTTGGATTAAGGGGATTTAGATTCATAGAGATCGTCTCCACATGCCCAGAGATCTATGGTAGGCACATAGGACTCAGAGACCCCGTTGAAATGTACAATGAGCTTAAAAAACGAGTAAGATATAAATCAAAGCCATCCATAGAGGAGGCTGAAATAGATTGGGAAAAGGGTATAATCATAGGTGAGTTCATCGAGAGAGATAATCCATCTTTCATAGAAATATTGAAAGGTGAGAGATCCTGAAATACGAGGTATTAATAGTTGGTAGAGGAGGACAAGGAGTATTATTAATGGGTAGAATACTTGGATTAGCAGCTAGCAAATACGCTAATCTATACACAGTTGTAACAGAGAGCTATGCTGCTGAAACACGTGGAGGTGAAAGCAGGTCAGATGTGATAATAGCCTCATCAATGGAAGAGATTCCATATGTAAAGGTCCTAAAACCAGACATCGCTGTTTTCCTATACCCATATAAACTAGACTACTATAAATCAATGCTTAAACCAAGCACACTTGTAATAATCGATGAAGAATACACTAATCCATATAGTTTCACCGGATATAGAGTCGTGAAAGAAAAGTTCAGTAGGTTAGCCGAGAAAACACTTGGAACAAGAAGAGTTGCGAATCTCGTTGTATTAGGAAGACTATTAAGAGAATTGGAGATTATAGGTATAGACTGTGTTAAGAAAGCACTCGAAGACCTTATATCACCAAGTTGGCTTCAACTAAATATTAAAGCACTTGACCTTGGATATGACTTGATGACTTAGAGAGACAAACAGTTATACCTATATAAATACCTGGTTTTTCAGTAAAAATAGAGGGGCCGGTAGCTCAGCTGGAAGAGCGCCGCCCTCGCACGGCGGAGGACCCGGGTTCAAATCCCGGCCGGTCCATCAAAACCAGTAACTACATAAATGTCCTCGAGTCCCTCTCCTTCACGCTCTGAGGTATAACGGGAAACCACTCATTAAATCCAGATACGATCGCGAGATACGTGTTTAGAAACCTAGTAAATGTCCTCATGAAATAGGGTTTATCATATTTTCTAATTTCATCTTCATAGATCTCCATGTTTATCGCTATAGTATATGGATTAACGATATCTGGTTGAACTGCGATTCTACACTCTGAGCACAGTGCTAAGGCTCTGTAAAGTATAGAATGCATAATCCTTACTCTTTCAACAGGTTTAAGCTTCTCCAGTTCATTTCTATGCTCAGGCGATATAGCAATAGCAATTGCTAGTATAAACCTATCTCTCTTATCAAATGGCACGATTATACTACACCTAATTGGTGGAGTACCGGGAGTTGAGACACCAATACCCCAAACTACTCTCGCCTCTGGTAGCGCTTCAAGTCTAGATACTATGAATGCTTCCTCAATGAGCCATTTAGTGATCAAATCCCTTGTAGACTCCGACATTTAATACACCAATAACATGTATTGAGATATCTTATTATTCATATTTTAAAGCAACTGCAGGAGGTATTTTCATAGCCCTGTAAGCGGGGAATATGGCACCTAGTATTCCAACTAGAACTGTCATAACGATGCTTCTTCCAACTAAGTCAAATGTGAACTTTGGTTCAGCCTTGATCTCGACAAAGCCAATGCGTAGCCATGCTGTGTTTGACAACAAACGCGCTCCAAAAAATCCAAATAAACTGCCAGCTATGTATCCAATAAAACTAATTAATAACCCCTCAGCGAGTATGAGTAATAGCACATGTCTATCTCTAAAACCTATCGCTTTCATAACACCTATCTCCCTAGTTCTCTCCATTACACTAGTTATCATTGAAGCAGCCACACCAGCTATTGCCACTGCAAATGAGGAAGTTGTCGCTGCGAAGACGACAAAGTCAACAGCTGCAACGACGTTTGAGACGGTATTAGCTATGGCTAGAAAAGATATAACACTCGCTCTATTACCATATAGATTCCTAATTTCCCTCTCCGTGGGTGATACAAGATCGGGTGATTCAACCAACACCAGGATCCCACTCCATGCTCTAACACCAATTGATCTCTCGAGGGTATCAATAGACACAAAGATCCCTAGATCAGGGTTTAGGAATAAGGCGCCTCCAAACTTGTCTAGGACACCTGCAATCATTATATTCAATCTCTTGATCTCTATTTTCCCTGATTTCCCGACTAGATAAACAGTTAATGACAATACATCGTTTAACTCATAATACCTTTCACCATGATCCCCGTATACTATACTATAGCCAACAAGAGCCTTATAATGATCTGTTTCATGGGGAGCATAGCCTTCGCGTATCGTAAGGCTCCCAATTGCTTTAACTATGAAATTGGGATTAACCCCATAAATATAAACTGTTTTACGAGACCCCCCAATGATAATCTCTCCTTGTGTTGTGTAGAAAGGAGATACATCAACTACCCCAGGTAACCTTTTAAGGAATTGAACATCATCTCTCGTTAACTCACCTCCTGCCTCGGGTGTCACAACGATGAGATTTTGACCAAGACCCATGATAGATGAAACAATGAAATCGCCATAACCAGTAACAATGCTTCCAATCATTAATAAAGCCATTGGTCCAATAGCTACACCAATTATTGTTAAAATAGCCCTAATCTTTCTCTCGGATAACGATTTCATAGAGAGCCTTATAATATCACGAGGATCCATGTGAAAACCTCTTCATTATTTGTGTACTATGTCTATATAGTACGTAGAACAACCCCATTAGAAATACAGAGATTATTACAACTATAATAACTCGAAAAGCTATGTCTTGTTGCTGAGGTATCTCGGCTGGAGTAACTGTCTCCTCTATTTTAACTACTTCTAATTGCTCTCTCAGGAAATACTCGATTCCGTATTCATCACGATACTTAATTATAACTACACACTCGTCATCTTCGTAGGGTGCTTTTAACTCAACTCTAAATGGGGATTGAGAGGATGGATCTAGATCCCCAATGATACTAACAGCCCCCACACCACTATAGTTTACATATATAATCGCGCTAAGAGCTCTTGATATACCAATATTAGCGATAACACCGCTAACAACTAGTGATCCCTTAGAGTACCTTGCTGTTATACCAGGTAGTATGGTGAGCTCAATAAATGGTTTAATCATAACCACCAGTGTTGTATTAAAAGTATGTAAAACACCATTATGATCTACATATATTACTCCAATCGTGAACACAGCAGACGACATAGATACGGGTACTCCTCCGATGGATATAGTTACTGGGTTGTATACCAGCTCAAATCTTGTATTTACAGCTGATTTTCCATGTAGTCTCTCGATGTACTTGATTGATCCTTGTGGCACGACATTCCCAGATGCAGGAACCAATGCAATATACATGTTTGAAACCGATTCATCATATTGGTTTTCAATGGTGATATCTAATACAGCTGTCCCATTACTGAAAACAATTAAAGGTGATCGTGGATATACATTAAGAATGGGCGGTGTGGAGATAAGAGTTATGTTTACCACGGATTTTATAGTATACTCCTCACCCCAGTGATCTATGAATCTAATTTCATATGGAATAGAAAATGATCTATCCGACCTATCTATGTTCAATGACACAATATAGAGTATTAAGTCTCCTTTGTTAAAGCTAGAAGGCATTGCAAGCTGTTGTATATTTTGAGATAATAACTGAGTAATAAACACTTGGATGTCTTGTATTTGTGGTATTTGCTGAGGCGCAATACCTCTCACCGGCATTACCAAAGGCTCAGAACTATTTGTCTTTGACTCAACAATACCAGTAGGTAGAGTTAACTTCAAAACAGGACTCGAAATCGTTGGAAACCTTGAATTCCTGAAAACTAAGTAGAGTTGCGCTCCGTTAACAGGTGGCGAAACCGGTGTACTTAGCCATCCAGATGTAATATACTCGATACTGTTCTCTTCGCTCTGAATATATAGTTCTACAGTATACGTAGTTTTTCTTCGAACGCCTCCACCCGCAACCTGCACATAATAGTCTACTTCTAGGAATGCTGTGTGCGATCCAGGTTTACAGTTGAGATCCAGTGTAAACGTGAATGTAAATGTTTGTAGAGACGGCACAGGTCCAGCTACGTATGTTGTTCTACCACTGCTATTGCTCACGCTAATACATGCAGGTGTATTAAAAGTTACCCATATTGAGCTAACAGGATATGGTTCGAGATTAACCATAGTTGATGAAAAAACAGCTCTTCTAGAACGTGGAAATACTGGGTAATTATTAAGCCAGCCAGATGTGGCTAGTTGAACACCATCACCGGCAGGAAAGCTCGGTAGGTAAATTTGTGTGTGGAGCGTTTGTGAAAACACCGTGTTTACTCCTAGTGCTGGCAGTGTAAACCTAACTGCTATGTCTAGCTTTATCAAACCACTAGATGCACTCGATAGATCTAAGTAAAACATCGCTATACATGTCGAGCCAGGAGCTAATTGTGGACTACAAGCAGCATAATTACTTAATGTGTTCACATTTCCTGGATATATAGACTTAACTAATATAATAGTATTTGAAACTGGAATTATACCCCTATTCTGTAGAACAATGGAGAGTGAAGCACGTGGATTACCAGGGTATACATATTGAGGAACCCCCTCTCCCCAATATATGTCAATTAGCTCGAAAACTGGTAGCACAGGCTCCAGGGTCTCTGATCCAGCTATCACCACGTAAGCATCGCGATATATAGTAATCTCTCTAAAGGAGTAATCCACTGCTCTTAAAATACCAGTTAATTTAACCATAGTTTTGTATATACCTGGTTTCACAGTGTTTGGTATTATTATATTCGAGAACTCTACCTCTACTATCGAGCCAGGTGTAAGTGCAACGTTGTAAACAACTTGTGTTTTCGGGTATATATCTCCTTCTACCCACTCTAACTCCACTATACTATCTATTAATGATACGCTTGTTTCATTGTTTATAATAGAAATTATTAAACTGCTTACTGATCCTGGATAAGCTATTTTCGTGGACCAGGATGTGTATAAGACATCTATGTTTAGATCTCTAGGTGCAATAGGAACAACTATGGTAAGCACTATTGAAGCAGGTGTAGATGCATCCATCCTGTTTATAAAACCATATATTGTGATCTTAACTCTTACATATGTAGCGTTGTCAGAAATAGATAAACCACTATATGTAATCCAAGAGGTCTCGCCATAGTTTAATGTGAGAGTATGCGAGTACACAGCGATATTTGAATTATTCAATGACACGGCGCTCTCTAATTCAAGAACAGAGTATGTTAACTCAACCATCTGTGGCTCAAGCGACTCTACTAATATTCTCAATCCTGTGTTTCTTAATCCAGAATAGTTAACTCCAGAGGTTAACTCGTATGTTAACACTTTAATCTTAATACTTAAATGCTCTCCAACGTGCAGTGTAATGTTATAAGTCTTAGTATCACTGTATAAAACACCATCTGTTGTTGAAAGCGTAGCATCCACTAACAAGGATCCTACATAGGATGTATTAGGAGAGATGTTTGGATCAATGCATAGTGGACCTAGACTAATATATACTTCTCCTCCTGGATTTAATCTATATGGATATGTATAGTTTATTGTTGATGGCTCAGTGAGTTCCACTGGTAGTTCTAGTGTTAATCTCATGCTTTCGATATTTGAAACACCATTATTTATAAGACCAACAACAACGTATACCGGGCATGCACCTGGATTGTTAAGAGGCGAGAAGTAAACATCTCTGATCTCTATGTCCAGAGATGGGTACTCTGATATATGTAAATTTATTTCGATATAACTCCATTCCATCATATTAGTAGCAGAATTGTAATAAGTAATGTTCAGTCCTGCCGTGAAGTAACCTGGCTTAACATCTCTATCTATGTTTAAAACAAATGCATAATATACAACCATTCCTTGACTTACTATATTTACTAAGTTATTATCAGCATCCCTAGCAGCTGAACATCCAGAGCCGGCAACCTGGAATCCGGGAGGTAGATATATACATGCAATGGGATTAATAGCGTTTTCTACCCCTATATATCGAGTGGATACAGCCAACCTAGTGTTCCTACTACCTGGGTAGACAGACTCTCCTGTAAACGATTTAAATGAAACGTCTTCTACTAGCCACTTATCTCCAATTCCTTGACCCATACCATGGATAGAGGAGAATAACACCATGAATAAAACTAATACCCCCAGTGAACTCTTACCAGCTGGAAGCATGATTCCACCTATAATAAGCTGTATACTATACACTCGTTTTTATTTGACTCTTTTAAGTCAACTATTTTACCATCTCTTAATATGAATATCTTACTTGCGCAGTTAGCTACTTCAGGGTCATGTGTTACAATTATTATAGTTAATCCCTCCTTATTTAGCTTCAGAAAAGTATCGATAACTACTCTTGCTGAAGCTCTATCTAAGTTCCCTGTTGGCTCATCTGCTAGTATAATATCCGGACTACCTACAATAGCTCTCGCTATTGCAACCCTTTGTTGTTGACCACCACTTAGCTGTGTTGGTTTCTTGATAAGCCACGAGTGATCCCCACCAACCATGGAAAGAGCCCTCAAAACCACCTCTCTTCTCTCACTTGGCTTAATCCCACGTGGTATAAGAGGAAGCTCTATATTCTCATATACGCTCAGTCTATTAATTAAGTTAAATTGCTGAAATACAAAACCAATCTTCCTATTTCTAAAATCAGCTACTCTATGTTCAGGTAACTGCGAGATATCTACTTTGTCTATGTAGACCTTACCACGTGATGGTCTATCTAGTAATCCAATAATATTTAATAAAGTGGATTTACCAGATCCGCTTGGACCCATTATAGCAATTAATTCTCCTCTTTTGATCTCTAAGTCCACACCTCTTAGTGCTGGATATTCCACCTCACCAACCATATATATCTTCCATATATCCACTAGTTTTACGATCTCTCTCATCTACTTTCCAACCTCTCTAATTACTAATACATTTGTATTTACCAAACACATTAAATCAATTAAATCGATAAATCAAGTAATGTGTTTTTATCAAGGATATTTCTGAGCAGATACAACGCGATAACCTCTGCCGTTAAGTCAGCTACAGAACCCGGATTAATACCACGTAATTGTAGCTCATTATCAAAAACAGAAACTATATCAACCCATTCAGTTCCACTACGAAGAACCTGATCTAAGATTTTTTCCGCCTTATTTGAGACTTCTTTACTTATATCTATACCATGCTTTAAGTATACAACGGTGTCTCTGTTTCTAGATAACATATATAAGTAAGTCTCGACTATTGCCCTATTTAAATCACCGTGATCTATAATTCTACTACGTAGAAAGGTCTCGGCTTCGAAACCTCTTGATAGAGCATTCAATATCTCGTCTGAAACTAGATCAATCTTTGATGAATAAACAAGGACATCAATTAATCTATGGTTCTTCTCGAGAAGCTTTCTCCTATAGAATGGGTCCCAGACATTTACATATTCACCAGTGTTATCACTTTGTTTTAGATAACTAGGATTGGCCTTTCGAATAGCCTTATAGTAATATATAGAGTCGTATACTGTTGTATTCTCAATAACTTCTCTCACCGCCCTCCCAATATTCTCAAATTTCAGTTCACCTTTGATATATAAAGCCCCCACAGCTACACTTATAGCTGAGAGTATTAATGAAGATCCAAGACAAGTATTTGTAGACTTTAAATCATCGATAACTTCGCGAACCACGCCGTAGACAAGGTCTCCGATTAATACATTTCTAAACCCTTTATAGCCACGTCGAATACCCTTTTCAAAGTACTTAGATGCTAAAACTCCTGTAGCGAGGAAAGCCTCATATCTAAGTCCTTTCCTATCCCTAGTTCTATGGACATTGCCAGGTTTTGGATAAGCAGACGCCTCTAGTATGATAGATAAAGAGAGGGAATCAGCAATTCTTCTCAAGAAAAACTTATACAAAAATATGCCCCGTTATTTACGCTCTGCTAAAATCCTATCTAGTGTAATTAATCCAATTACATTGTCCTTTATTAACTCAACTTTCGAGAGTAAATCCATTGCTTGTTTCTCTTCTTCTACTTGTTCATTTACAAACCAATTGAGAAAGACTTCGGTTGCCTTATCACCATGGGCCTTGGCTAGATCCAGCAGATTCCATATTCTCTTAGTGTTCTCTCTCTCGGCTTCATAAAAATCCTTTATAGCCTCAAGCACATTATTCCAAGTCCTCTTAGGAATATAGACATCAAATAACTCGACTCTTCCACCTCTATCTATAATGTAACTATATATCTTAAGAGCATGCCCAAGCTCTTCTTTTGCCTGTATTTTAAAATAATGGGAAAAACCACTAAGAGATTGACTATCGAAAAACGCTGCCATCGAGAAGTATAAATATGCATTCACGAGCTCTTGGTTTAGTTGCTTATTTAATGCGTTTAACAGCTCATTATTCAATCTACTCCACCAGTTTCAACTAATTTATAACAAGGTTATTAAACGCGATGACATTAGAAAAAGTATTAATTGGATGCCCTATCCAACCGTTTAATAGAATCAATTAAGAACTCTCGTCTCCTACACAATTACATCATCGAGATGACCTATTCACCAACACTCTTAGATTGGTTTACGACTTTTCCAAAGATCTCTAAACCATATATATTCCCTGCTACCATAAGCATTATTGGGCGAATGATTTCCATACCTATCCATTATTATATTATACTGGCCTTCATTACATGAGGAGTTATCATTTAAAAGCGAAGAGGCCATAATGATAATTATGTGCTGATAAGTTGGCATATTTTATACCATGTGCAAGCATGATATCTAACTATTAATTTGTCTAGATATCTTGTTTTGCACAGTGGGGTTACTCGATGTTTGCATGTCTCTCTTTCATATCCTCCTCGGTTACACCTAGTTTATACATTAACTCAGCTACAATCCCTTCTAGGAATAGTAAGGCAGTAATCTCAAATAGTGTTCCAAGAGGTGCTAGTGGCTCGTGATGACCCCTTACTTGTCGAATTAAGTAATCCTCTTCGATTGCTAGTTTTGTTCTACCAGGAATCCTGACCACAACATCTGCTACTCTTGCAAGAGGACTATCAGGGTAAGTTGTCAATGCAATAACTTTTGCACCTACATTCTTAGATGCCTCAGCGACTGCCACGACTGTTCTCGTTCTCCCAGATCCCGACACAGCTAATAAGACATCTCCTTTCCTAATCGATGGCATTATAGTCTCTCCAATAACATATATATCGAAATCCATATGTAGTAATCTCATTGCAAAAGCCTTTGCTATTAATCCACTTCTACCTGCCCCTACTACAAAAATTCTTCTCCCATTTCTACGAGCCTCTATGAGCATGTCGATCATAGATTCTTTATCACTATCACTTATAAACTCCACTGCTTTATGAACATAATCAAGTATCTCGACTACGGCTTCTCTAGTGAGACCGGAGACCAATTAAATCCCGTTATTTATTTATATTCAAAACAGTAATATAAACAAATTTTATTAAGCACTATGCTTATTGATATATTGCCCCGCCCCCTCACACCTTCCGTAGATCCCATAAGGGGGATGAAAATGAGGATGGACGGTCGGGCGGGGGACATTGAAGCAATAAAGGGTTTCGAATTGACACAACTAAGAATAATAAGACCGTTTGATCCTTGGAAATCCCCTCTTTGCACATGTCCCAGAAAATATAGTCTTCACCCATATACAGGTTGTAGTCATTTTTGCTTATACTGCTATGCAACGTCATATATAGGTCTCAGAGAGAGCAAACCGAAAAAGAAGCTTGTAGAAAACACCGCTAGGGATCTCTCCATTATCATGGATGGAAGCATTGTAGAGTTGAGCACAAGTAGTGATCCATATCCACCAATAGAGAGGGAAATTAAACTAACACGTAAAGTTCTTGAACTACTCGTTAAACGTAATACAAGATTGTTAATTACCACGAAATCTAATCTTATAATAAGAGATATTGACTTGTTGAAAAAAGCCAAATGTTCAGTAATGATCACTATTACAACCTTAGATGAAGATACTCGAAAAATAATTGAGCCAGGTGCTCCTAGCTCCATTGAAAGAATAGATACAATAAAAGAATTAAGCAAACACGAAATACCTGTTGGTGTTAGAATAGACCCAGTAATACCATTCGTTAACGATGATCCAGCTGATTTAATAAAACTAGTTGAGAAAGTAATTGAAGCCGGGGCACTCCACGTGGTAACTTCAACATACAAAGCTAAGTGGAATACTCTAAGAAGACTTGAATCAAGGCTACCTATAGATATATCTAGAAAACTACTCTCACTTTACAGAGAAAATGGAAATGTTATACACGGGTACATTTATTTACCGAGAAAAACAAGATATAAACTACTAAGCCCAGTTATAGAGACCTCCAAAAAACACAACATAACTCATGCTGTTTGTAGAGAGGGTTTAATGGAATACAATAATGCACCAAGTTGCGATGGCTCGCACTTATCCATGATAAAAGAAAGTCTACCCTCATAGATAGAAGTAGGTGTCTATTTGAACAATGAAAAAGAAAAAGTTGTAGAGATCTCAAGCTATAAATTAGAATGTCCTATTTGTAAACAGGAGCTCGACGTGAAAGACTATAAATACAATATTCCACACTACGGTGACATATTAATAACAAGTGGAAAATGCAGAAACTGTCAATATACACTTAGAGATGTAATGGTGTTAACCGAGAGAGAGCCAAGGAAAATTATATATAGAGTTGAAGATAGCAGAGATATGAATGCATTAGTAGTTAAGAGCTCATCATGTATAATAACAATACCAGAACTAGATGTTGAGATTAAGCCAGGCTTATACTCTCAAGGCTATATAACCACTATAGAAGGAGTAATAGTAGATTTAATGGAGATCCTCGATAAAATGTGCAGCGAAGAGGGAGTGAACAAAGAAAATTGTGAGAAAACCCGGATTCTTCTTGAAAAAGCGAAAAAAGCAGAGATCTCATATACTATAATAATCCACGATCACATGGGAATATGCGATATTATTAGCTCATATAAGAAACCTATATATGAAAAAATAGACAAAGTCAGTTATGATTCACAATGAAACTACCTATAGATGAAAAACTTTGTAAAAAGCTAAGAATAATGTATTATTTGATTTAACAGTGTCAAATACGTTTTCCTCTAACAAATACTCATTATACAAAACAAGAGTTTGTAATACCGCAACGAAAAGTTTTTTGTTATATTTTACAAAAAAGTTTGTAATCTTAAATTACAGTTCACTACATTAATTGCAAAGCTTTACACACACGTGATCCTGTTTTCAATTATATATTTAACTATTTTTCTAATTTTAAAGTTTTAAATAATTTTTTATTTTAAACTGTGCACGCATAAATCATTTTAACAAAAAATAAAGTTTAAATATGTACGTGATAAGATGTTAAATTGAATGTGGTGGATGAATATGCCCGAGAAACTAAAATTCTTCGACCTAAAAGCAAAGAAATACTTCGAGACAGACAACTACGAGGTAGTCATTAAAGAGACAAAGAGAGGTAAGATCAAGATAGCATTTGCAACAAGCCCATACAGTGGCAAGAAATTCGCTAGAATACTAGGACCTGCTAAGTAAGTTATAGATTTTAATTGATCAAAATATTTTTCTTTTTTCTTCATGTTCCTGTGCAAACCCTTCCTCCAATCTCCCCCGACATCTTATCTTTTAACATGATTATTTTCTCCATTGATTCAATAAAATAATCTATTTCCTCATATGTATTGTATAGATAGAAGCTGGCTCTAACTGATCCGTTTATTCCTAGTCTATAATGAAGTGGGTGAGCACAGTGCATCCCAGTCCTTACAGCTATTCCAAATAAATCCAGTGCTGCCCCAACCGTGTGGTGATTTAACTCTCTTACATTAAACGATACAACTCCAGTCTTGTCACTTGGTGCTCTTGGACCATAGTAATTAACTTCATTGCTGAATTCCTCGAATCTCTTAAGTAGATATTTTACCAATTCCACTTCATGGTTTCTAATGTTCTCCATTCCTATTTCTGACAAGTATTTCGCAGCCTCAGCTAATCCGATAGCTTCCACTATATTAGGTGTCCCAGCCTCAAACCTCCATGGAAGATCATGCCATATAACAGAGTCCAGTGTAACTTCTTTTATTGTATCACCTCCTACTTTGAAAGGTTTCATTTCCTCTAGTATATCCTCCCTACCCCATAATACACCTATACCCGTAGGTCCTAGCATTTTGTGACCACTAAAAGCTATGAAATCAACTCCTAGTTCACGTACATTTGTTGGCAAATGTGGAACACTTTGTGCTCCATCTGCTACAACTATTGCACCTGATTCATGTGCTATTTTGCATATTCTCCTCGCGTCATTAATTGTTCCAAGAACATTGCTAGCTAGTGGAAAAGCCACTATTTTTGTCCTACTTGTTACTAACTCCTCAAATTGATCATACCTTAGATATCCCTCATTCGTTATATCAACATATTTCACAACTGCTTTTTTAAGTCTCGCAATTAATCTCCATGGAAGCATATTACTATGGTGATCCATTATAGTCACTATGATCTCGTCTCCTTCGTTAAGACTCCATAAACCCCATCCGTAAGCAACTGTATTTAGTGCCTCTGTTGTATTACTTACGAATATAATTTCTCTCCAGGAGTATGCGCTTATGAACTTGGCTAAAATCTCGTGAGCTTCTTCATATAGTTGACTAGCTTCCTGACTAAGTGTATGAAGCCCTCTGTGTACATTTGCATAGTGATTAGTCATGAATTCCTCCATAGCCTTGATTACTTGCACTGGTTTCTGAGTTGAAGCAGCATTATCGAAGTAAACTATTCTCCTACCATTTATAGTTCTCTCTAGAATCGGAAAGTCTTTCCTTATCTCTTCCGGGTCAAGCATTTAAACAAACGCCTCGCGACCAATTAGTTATCAAGTATATCTACCACATACTGGTTTTTATGGACCTATAACACCGGGGATTCTTGGATGAGGTGTTGCATATGCCACGTGTTCCAGGTTATAAATATACTTTATGAGTCTCTCTACTCCAAGACCCCATCCACATGTTGGTCTTATCAAACCTGCTTTTGCCAATTCAAGAAACCACTTGTATTTCTCTATAGGTTCTTTATGTATTTTAGCAATTTTATTGACTAGTATCTCGTATCTATGTTCTCTACAACCCCCATCTAACACCTCTCCATGTCGTGGTAATAGAAGATTGTAGTCTTCGTTGTACCCAGGTCTATCTCTACTTTCAACATAGTAAAATCCACGTGTATCAATAGGAAACCCCGTAATCCACACTGGACTATTGAACCTATTAGCTATGGCAATTTCTGCTTCAAAGCTTAACTCTGTGTTCCTGCTTACTTTGAATCCTAGTTTTAGAGCTTCATTGATTGCATCATCATAAGGTAGCCTAGGATACGGGGGCTTCGTGATTTCGCGCTCTATGAGCTCTATCTCCTTATAATCCAGTAGATCACTGTATTTACTGAGTATCCTTTTCACTGCGTTGTAAAAGATTTTCTCCGCAAAGCTTATCATCTCGCTAGCATTTTTATTAGCTGCTTCGATATCGACCTGTGTAAATTCAACGAGATGTCTACCTGTGTGTATATTTTCTACTGGCTCGTCTCGAATATTTTTAGCTACATAGAATACCTTGTCGAATACACTAGCGTATAGTTGTTTGTACATAATTAAGCTACTTTGAAGCTCGAATACATTGTCATACAATCTAATACTTATCTTAGAGGCCCCTCTTAGGCCAGGGTCGCTTGCATATCCTACTATGACTGTTGGCAACTCAATAAATCCACTTCTCAATAATAAATTACGAATCGAGTTTACAATGATAGAGTATGTTAGAATGCTTCTAGCAATCTTTGGATGTCTAATAAATATTGGATATCTCAATGTGTATTCCAAGGGGTCAGATGGCACATCTTCAATACATGCTAGCTCCTCGTGTAATGGTATATGAATAACTTCTACCCTTTCCACACATATCCCATATTCATTAACGAATCCTCTAATCTCTACGAGTGATCCACACGGTATTTTCATTAACTTATCAATATTACATAGTAATTTTATCTTGAGACTACTTGTCGTATCCCACAATAGAAAAGTGTCATTTCCAAGGTATTTTATCCATACCTTAGCTTGTAATCTACCAGTTGATAATTTAATTTGACTAACTCGTGTTAAATAACAACCCTCAAACCCCTGTCTCATACATTACTCAAACTGGGTTTAAATATAGATGTTGATTTACCTATTTACATGATCATCTTATTGCTACTTACGCTCCTTAACTCTCTCGGTGTTCACAAGGTTAATATCTCTACCAGTAATTTCTATAATACCATAATATCCTCTCATAAATGGACCAGGATGAACTATAACAGTATTTCCGTGTTTTATCCATCCACTATGCTCATGTATATGACCTGTAATCCATAGCATTGGTTTTAGCTTATTTAAAGCTTCTAAAAACACGACTGAACCGACATGGACATCTCCCACTTTATCAAAGAAATTTCTTATCGGTTGATGAGTGATCACTATTAATCCATCCCCATGATCAATGCTTATTATCTTTTTAAAAAATTCCTTGAACTCCTCCTCGCTATATTCAATAAAGGTATTGAATGGAGTTAATCCACTACCTCCAATACCAAATAATGTGTAATGTTGGAATATGAATGTCTCTCCATGTATATTTACAATGTTATCATAAATACCTTTTACATCGATCAAGCTCGGTGGATCACAATTACCTGGAATGAATACAACTACAGAATCAAGAATCTCCTTTATCTCCCTAAGTATATTAATAGCTATCTTTATATCTTTAAAGTAGGTTAAATCACCGGCTACCACTACTAGATCGGGCTTAAACTCAAGCTCCTTTAATCTGGTATTCAAAGACCTTAGCTTCCCGGTTCTCTCATGTATATCACTAAGAGCTAAGATCTTCATTTTCGTTAAAACCTTTCTTCTCCACTAGAGTATAATACCACTACATTAATTCTTATTAGATATTAATTGGGTATTAAACGAGAGATAACAATATGGATGATTCCCATTGGTTGAATGTAGCATTTGCAACAAACCAGCTATTTACGTAAATAGAATAAGCAACATTGCATACTGTAAACAACACTTTATAGAGTACTTTGAACGAAGAGTCAGAAAAACCATTAGAAAATACAACATGATTAAACCAGGTGACAGAATCGCATTGGGTGTCAGTGGGGGAAAAGACTCAATGGCTCTACTACACCTACTACTCAAACTTAGAAAAAAGATACCTAGAGTAGATATAGTAGCTGTGTTAGTTGACGAGGGAATAAAAGGTTACCGTGAAAAAACAATAGATAACTTAGTTAAATACGCAAGTGAACAAGGTGTAAAATACATTATTGCAAGCTTCAAAGATTACATTGGAAAAACCCTTGATGAGATAGTGTTAGAAAGCTTTAAAAGAAACCTACCATATATGCCATGTAGCTACTGCGGTGTTTTCCGACGATATGTTTTAAATAAAGTAGCTGGCGAAATCGATGCTAATATCATTGCAACTGCACATAACATGGATGACATTGTACAGACATTTATAATGAACCTTGTCAATAATAGCTGGGACAGGATAGTAACACTCAATCCAGTTAGAAAAGGAATAGAGGGAGTGCCTACTAGAATAAAGCCATTCTATGAAGTACCCGAGAAAGAGACCGCATTATATGCATTGTTAAATGGATTAACAAAACCAGAGTTTATTCAATGCCCATATATTAAGTTCAATGTAAGACACACTATTAGAAAACTATTAAATGAACTAGAAGACAAGTACCTTGGATCTAAGTATGGATTACTAAGGAGCTTGCAAGGGCTCATAGAGATCCAATCCAAGTATAAACTAGTGGAGAGAAGATATACCAAGTGCGCCATATGTGGACAACCATCATCAAATGCTGTGTGTAAAGCATGTACATATAGAGCTAGTCTTGATTTAATGAATAACCACGAATTACAGACTCTCAAAGAAATAACCACAAAAACTAGAGACTATACGTGAAACCAAGTGTGAGCTTTAGATATATATTATAACATTCTTATTATAGAGAATTAGTTGTTAGATAAGAGGGTGTAGACTTGATTACATTGCAAGCAATAATAGACTACCTAGTCCAGTATGGTTACATAGGATTATTCATACTAGCTTTCATATCAAATGCTATACCATACTCTACAATCCCGTACTTATTCTTAGTTGTCCCTATATTAGCTAGAGCAGGGAGCACTGGTCTTGTAACATTAACATTATCATTAACAGCTGGTGCCACAATTGGCAAACTAATAGTATTTCTCCTTGGGCGATTCCTCGTAAGAATAGAAAAAGTCAAAAAAATGCTTGGAAAAGCCCCCGACTTCGTTAGAAAACATAAAACATCAATATTCATGACGATATTTCTAGTTGCTGCTCTTCCAATCCCCGATGACGTGTTTTACATACCGATTGGATCATCAAACTACAACATAATATACTTTGCCCTTGCATTGTTTCTAGGCAAACTTGTCATAACAACACTGACCGCTATATATGGAGTAGTAGCCGCATACGTGCTAGAGGAGGCAATAGGATTAGATCCACTAACTAGTATACCAATACTAATTGCTCTCACAGCTCTCCTGATGATCATTATTGGTAAAATAAATTGGGAAGAAGTAGAAGACGTATACTCCAGAAAAGGGTCTTTTCATGCATTCTTACACGTTATAGCATTAATAATTCATATTGTCTTTGTAAAACCAATAATTAAGCTTATATCACTCCTTAAACATAGAGAAGACGGGAGATGAGGAGGAACCCGGGAGATTGAGTAAACGCGATGAATTTACAAGTCGACTGCGGGCACCGATCCACTTATTTAATTAATACCTAGTGATAAAACCACCTAGAATAAGTAAAGACATCGTTATGTATATTATTCCATTATACCCTGTAAATGAGAACACCAATCCAGAGATCATCGTTGAGGCAAGACTAGATAATTCGCTGACAAACAGATATCTTGTCGTCTCCGCTCTCCCAATAGAATCAATATACATTGAGTAAAGAGATATCTCTATTTTATTATTCAAGTAGATCAAGAGACCTATAACCAGAGCCAACATTAAGACATCTACTTTAAACCCATTTCCAAGAATAAACAATGGTAGTAGACCCCGCAGAAACATTAGCAAGTAAGTTCTCCTGCTGACACTAACATTGATTAAAAAATCCACTAGCAACAGCAATCTCGCAAATCCATATATTGATAAGATCTCCATGGAAGTTAATTGAAGACTCCCTGCTAGGTATATTGGTAGTTGTGTAAATAAGAAAGCATTAGACAATTTGAAACAAACAAGTGCATAAATAATTTTCCTCACGTTTATAAAACCACTTCTCGACTGCAGTGTCTTGACTCTATTACGATTCCAATTTTTTCCATTTGTGAGTAAGCTAAAAGTAGTGATATCTATCACGATGTTTTCAATTCTCTTAACACCTACTTCGATTCTAAATAGTGTTCTCTCAAATCTCAACACAGGGTCTCTAATAAGTGTAAATGAGGTTAATGCAGGTATCGTGAAGAACATTACAAGCAAATACGTTTTGTTTAAGAATATCTCAATAAACCTAGACATGGTTATTAATAAAATCGCCTCCATTGTTAACGTGTATACCACTCGACGAGATAAAAGTCTTTCCCATACATTGCTTTGAAAATTCTCGTGAATGAACGCTATAGTAGTAGTTCTCGTGAAAGACTGTAAAACAGGGTATAATAGGTACATAGTAATAAGTAGACCAAAACCGCCAGATAGTACATATCCATTTAATACGGCAAGATATATGGAAAGACCAATTAATATTATGAAAGACTGAAATTTCAATAGTCCTCTATCCGATAATCTCCCCGCGATAAGTATGGTCATAATATATACAACATAGGAGATCGAGTTTAACACTCCGAGTTGAACGGGGTTTATCTTACTTATTTTAATACCTATTACATCTGTGAATATATCTAAAACATTCGCAATAGCTACAAGCAATGCTAGTAACACTAGTAAGAGCATCAAAACCCGCCACGGGTTTAATTTCTCCATGAATATTTTTAAAATACAGCACTTTTGATTAGTAATGAATTGATCTGATCAACATACTAATGCCATTTCTTGAACTGATCATATCTCTTTATAGATAATCTCTCACCCTTGTGGAAAACGCCGGGCAAAGTATCAATAACACGTCCTATAATCTCGAAGTCTATTTTGAAGTGTTCAAGTTCCTTTACGATATTATCTAGCCCCTTTGGCTTAACTACGATGACAACACCGTATTCCTCCCCTCCTATTAATGTATAATCTAGCATGCATCTTATGTTCTCACCGCATATGCTGAGAATTTGAGGCGGAGTCCTAGGCGGGGTTTCTATATCTATTCCATAACCACTTAGAGCACTCATTGTGTATAGGGTGTAGCCAAGTCCATCACTAACATCCATAGTGGCTGATATCAATCTATAGTATTCTCCTATTACATATCCTGTCTCTATCCTTGAAATAGGTCTCTTTGTGAGATCTATAACCCATTTTTCGCTAATGGATTTCTCAATGCCATGAATAGCTAGATACCCCATTGCTCCATATACTCCGGTAACTATTATGTAATCTCCTGGCCTCATACCCCCTCTACTAGGAGGGATCTTAGCAGATGTGAATCCAAGTACGGTCACTGCAATCCAGTCTTCTAGGCTATAGTTTGTGTCACCACCTAGTATTTTTACATGATAATGCTTAGCTGCTTCTAATAATCCATTAACAAATTCTACTAACTCTCCTAAGTTTGTATTACATGTTAATCCCAATGCTATAAGAGAAGCGTGTGGTATTCCTCCTTTAGATAATACATCGCTCACAGCCCCAGTTAGTGATGTCCAGCCAATATCACTATAAGTTCTCCACGGTAGCTTCAATGAATTGATAGAGTATGCATCAATAGAGTAGATTATTCTAGGACCACGAGGTATAAGATCTCTTGCATCTTCGGGATAGAATAAATGCTCTCCAATACCTGGCTTTGTTACTAGTTTACTAGCTATAACAGACACTATTTCCTCTTCTAATAGTTCACAGATTTTCTTAGCGTGTTCTTCATTAGTCATATAAGTAAACCTTTACAACGGTACCTTTCTCAAACCCCTCAACATCCTCTGGTATTATTATATAACCATTGGTCCTTAACAAGCTAGATATAACACCGCTACCCCTGATCATATATGGCTCAGCATATAGGAGATCTCCTTGTCTCCCCAATAATACTCTAATGACAGAGTTATAACCAACATTATTTGGAACCCTACGGGTTAATACAGCATCTACTATTTTTCTCTCCAACCCTTTTATTCCTAGCCATTTGATAACCGCTTTCCTAAATAAAACCTCGATTCCTGCCCACGCTGCGACTGGGAAACCGGATACATTTATAACTAACCTACCCTTGTAAACAAAGCTACTCGTGGGTCTACCAGGTCTTAACCTAATCCCTCTAAAAATAAATCTCTTCTCATTATCGTATAGATCTGAGACTATATCTGATTCACTTATACCAGTTCCACCAGTTGTTATAACAAGATCAGCTCCGTTTTCGAATTCTCTTAGAATTCTATCTTCGAGTTCTTCTTTGTTATCAGGTAGTATACCAGAATATTTCACATTAAATATCGCATCTCTTTGTAAAAGAGAGTATACAAGGTAAGCTGTGGTATTATATACTCCTTTATTAAGCTCCACACCTGGCTCTACTAGCTCATCGCCAATAGCCATTATAGACACATTTATTTTTCTATATACCTTGATCCTGTCAACTCCCTGGGAGGCGAGCGAGGCGATAATCGATGGTGTTATTACCTGACCTCTCTCAACGAGTAACTCCCCTTTTCTAAAATCCTCGCCTTTTTGAATAACATTTAAGCCTGTGGAGACTGGTTTATACACTAGTAGTTTATCCCCTATAATCTCTACATCCTCGTCCATTACTACAGCATCCGCTTCTCCTGGTATAAAACCCCCTGTATGTACCCTAATAGCTGTTCCAGGCTCCATGAGTATGTTATCTACTCCGATCCCGGGTCTAATAACCTTGGTAATTATCCTTAGCTCGACAGGGGAGTATTGTGATGCACTAATTGTGTCAATGCTTCTAATCGCGTATCCATCAACAGCTGACATATCTCTTTCAGGCTTATCAAGCTCAGCGTAAATATTGATAGCAGCTATCCTATTCGTAGCATTTAGTAAGCTAACACACTCTAAGTCAAGTTTGATCGTCTCATTCATTGTGTTTACAAGCTTATTAATAGCTTCATCAAGGGGAACTAATCTCTCTATTTTCTTCACGTTTCCATCCTATTGTATCTCTTCGTTAACACAACTGTAATAAATACACTTGTTATGATCAAAACACCAAATATAAAGTGGTAACTAGAGAGTTCCTGACCCAACAGGATATAAGCTAATAAACCAGCACCGAATGGCTCTCCATAACTTATAGACGTCACAATCGAAGCAGGATATATACTAAGCAAGTAGTTCATAAGGGTGTGTCCAAGCATCATCGGAATTAACGCTAACAATACAAAGAACACGTATTTATCGATCTCAAGATAGAGTATCCTACTGTTATTAATTAATGCCGTGATAAGAGTTACCAATGACGCGATTAAATACGTTTTTATAGCATAAGAAATCAGCGGCTCACCTACATAGTACCTAGCGTGGAACCCAGCTATGAAGTAAATAGCAACTAAAAAACCAGCTAATAGAGCGTACATAACTCCAATGTTAAAAACCAGCTCACTTACACCTAGGTATATTGAAAGTAACAAAGTAGAAATTAATAATCCAACAAGCTGATACATAGAAATCCTCCTCTTGAATACAAGTATTTCAATAACAAAAGAATACAAAGGATATAGTGTAACTAGTAACGTGCTTATAAATATCGGTATCATAAGTAAACTACGCATCCATAAAGTAAAGTGAAGAGAAAGGGCTATACCAGCTACCAGATGTTGTATTTTAAAACTAGCCAAACCAGAAAAACCACTCTTTGATAGAGAACCTAGAACAAACAGAAATGGAATAGAGAACGTAAGTCTCCAGAAGGCGCAGGCCTCGGGGCTTGCACCCGATAACACAACTATAACACTAGCAGAGCTTATTGCAAGCCACGCAACTATGAGAAGAAATACTAGTAAAAGAGTACCATCATATCTCTTCATAAAACCACTACATCATAGACAACTTTGGGAAACCTAGAATGTCTAGCAACTCGGATAGTATGAATAATGTAAGAGCCGTTATTAACACTCTTACTCTCTTCTTATTCTCATCTCGCTCCGTTATTATTGGATACATCTCATAGAACTTGTTAAAATCAAGAGATATTGTTATTGCATATTCAATTATCTTATTTGGTTTCATCTCTCTATAAGCCTCTATCAACGTGTATTTAAATCTCAGTAGATCCTCAACAAGCCTCTTCTCCTCTATTGATAACTCTACTTTTCTAGCCTCGTTAAGTGTCTTCAACACCTTAGTATGAACTTCTCCGGGATTCTCTAGATACTCTAAGTTCCATAGATTCCTGATAATACCTAGTAATCTAACAAAGCTATATTCGATCATTGTGCCATACTCTATCTCATTTATTCTTTCCGGGTCAAAAACAAGCACCTTACTTGGCTCAACAGATAGTAATATAGCCCTTGTGTTTGCGATTGAAAGCTTCTCAGCTACGTCGATCATGTCTACTTTAGCCATCTGTGTCTTCTCTAGAAGCTTATCTAGTATTTTCAACTTTGCATCTATGATCATCTCATCTATTGTATAGTATATTCCTCTTCTACCACTCATTCTCATTCCTTTCAAATGTACCATTTCGTATGCGAAGTGATGCATGTTCTCGGCATACTCGGGGTAACCAAGCAAGTAGAGCATTGCTTTTAATTGTTTTTGCTCACGGGATTGCTCTACCGCGATAACATTGTAAACTATATTTGCACCTAAATCCTTGAATTTATAAATACTATATGCGATATCTCTCGTAACATATAATGTTGTTCCATCGCTTCTTCGAATAATAAATCTTCCAGCTTGGTCTGGGTAGAAGAGCTTTTTGACCCGGTCATCAACAGAGGCAAGGGTATTTAAATCAACTTCTAAAGCCCCACCGCTAATTACTCTCGCAAAACCCGTTTTTGCCACACTCTCTACTATCTCATGAGCTCTCCTAAGTATAATACTACTCGATTCAAAATCAAATCCATTAAATTCTATTCCCATAACTTTGAGTGATTGAATAAATCCATCAAGCACTCTTGAGCTAACTTCTCTAAACAACGACAATGCACCTGGATCCTCGCTCTCAGCTAGCAACATTAACCTATTAATCTCTCTCTCTGCCTCGAAATGGTTTTTGATTGAAGATTTTAATACACTGTATAGATCAGGGTAGTAAATTGAAATCCTTTTCTCTGCTCTAGAGTATTCTAAATACTCTCTGGTTAACTTCCTTAAAGATCCAAGTATTGAGTACAACTCCTC
>JAWAPI010000006.1:0-30157 GCA_038894495.1 Desulfurococcaceae archaeon | reverse complement strand
TTGAGAATGTATCGTAGTATCTATATCCTAGGTATATATCCTCAACGTAGAATACATCAACCGGGTTTTCACGAGGTAATCCAGGGTACGTTCTCATTTGTGGGGTTTCATAGAGGTCCATGGGCCAAGTGAGTGGTAGTTTTCCACTTGGTGATATCTTACCCATAAGTAAGTCTGCTACTGCTCTGCCTCCTTCCTGCCCGGGAAGCCATATTACTAGTATAGCATCTACTAGATCTCGCCAGGTAGAGAGATCTATTGGTCCAGGTATATTTAACAACACTACTACTCTTTTACTATATCTATGAAACGCCTGAGCTACTCTTGATATTAAGCTAAACTCATCGTCTCTTAGGTAATAATCCCCTTTGAATGGGTATCGATCGAAACCCTCTGTTGAGATCCTTGATAAAGTTATTATTGCTACATCGTTTCTCCTAGCTATTTCATCTAACTGGTCATTAGTGAATGGATCTTCTTGTAAATTAATTACACGCGTATACTCTGTCATCATGTCAATGAAATGAGTCATAAGCATTTCTATAAGCCATGAATTAGGCTCCGTGAGTGCTACTTCACGCAGAGATTTTAAGAGTTGATATGACTCACCGTATTCATACCATCTATGAGCTGTGTTCTTGTATGTATTTTCCACCTCTTCATCTACGTTGAAGCCTCTTTCTCTTAGACCCTCGGAGATTGTAATGGTTTTCCTCGGGTAGGAGTCTCCACTACCAAGACCCCCTTTAACCGTCCAATAAGACCCCTTACCGAATAAAGCTATTCTCGATTTCTCCTTTATTGGTAATGTATTATTATTCTTCAATAATACAGCTCCCTCAATAGCCGCTTCATACGCGATCCTTGAATGTTCCTCGAGATTCGGTTTATTTGATATCTTGTAACCAATATTTTTCAAACTTCTCTCGATTACTTCTAGTATCTTTCTAACTCTTTCATCAATAACTTGCTGGGGGATTAAGCCTTGATTATATGCATCAATCAATTTCTTGACTATCTCATCGCTACCAGGCATTATTAAGTCTACACCTGAATTTACCTGCTCAATGGGATTATCACCCGCTCCCCAATCAGTCATAACTAATCCATTAAAACCCCATTCCTCTCGTAGAACATTTATTAATAACCATGAATTCTGGCTACAATACTTGTTGTTTAACTTATTATATGCCGCCATGACTGCCCATGGCCTAGACTCCTTGATCGCGATCTCAAATGGCCTCAGATAAATTTCTCTCAAAGCTCTCTCCGATACAACAACATTTATGAATAACCTGTTCTTTTCCTGCTCATGCGCAACAAAGTGTTTTAAAGTCGCACCAACCCCCATTGATTGAACACCTCTAACATATGATGAAGCCATTTTACCTGCCAAGACTGGATCCTCTGAAAAGTACTCAAATATACGTCCACCAATGGGTAATCTATGCATATTCAAGGCTGGTGCTAGTAATATATCCACACCGTATTCTCTAGCTTCTTCACCTATCGCTTTACCCACTTCCTCTACTAGTTCCAGGTTCCATGTTGATGCAAGAACTATCTCATTAGGAAATGCAGTTACATAGTAGGTCTCACTTTTTCCTAGTCTCAAAGGGTGAATTCTAACACCAGCAGGTCCATCACTTAGCACTATGGATGGAATACCTACTCTTGAAAGCGATCTAGTCTCCCCTGCTGCACCTGGAACAATCCTTGAGAATCCATTACCAACAAGTAACGAGATCTTTTCCTCCATTGTTAGCTTATTTAATAATTCAACCACTTTACTCATCTATATCATCAATAAATCGAAATGCTTATGAATTAAAAAGTTTTATATACAAATAGCCGATATATTCTTTGATACCAAGACCCTATTAAGACAGGTTCTATGTAGTCATTTTAACTGTTAATAACCCGGGTTGTTTAAATAAACCATGCTTAAACAACGTTATTAAGGATGACAGCTATTCATAAAAACAGTGATGACCGCTCGGGTTGGCTGTATAGGTGATGAGGGTCTTGAGAACTGAATCCCAAAGAGATACTTATTTAATGATAATTCATGTTCATGTATATAAAACACGCTTAATACTCTTACATGGAGACCAACCCATAGTTTGATATTCAGTGTTGAAAACACCTGTATCATTAATCCTTCGAATAAAGACCTTCCGCAACGAAGGACATCTCCTTCAGGGAGCTCTATGGACATAGTTCAACCAAAGGGATCATTTTAGTAATCTAATGAGGTCTTTCCAAAATATCCATTTAATACAAATAAGTCGAGGTTTACCCATATACGTAGTTCTTTTGAACTTTATACTAGTTCATTGATACTGAGTCTTTCCAGGGAGATCTCTATAAGTTTAGATTATATCATAACATTGCACAATAATGAGAAGTGAGACAAACATTCGAATAGCTTTTCTTTCCCAGTGAACCTACTACTTCTACTATCCATAGTGGCTTTTCAATCCTTAAACTGTTGACCCAGGCATCAAAGTCTAAATAAAGGCTTCATCTATAGATTCCTTGGGAGTCTATGTTCATAATATTTTTATAGGTATTATTGTCTATTTTAAAATGGAGGAGTATGCATAGGTGATAATTTATGTCTACGTTGATAAAGGAATATATGAATGTTGGCGAGTTCTTGAAAACACTTGATGACACTATATCTGAGTATAGGAGAACCCTAGGTGAATTACTGAGAAAGATCGAGGAGCTTAGAATAAAGAGCGATCAGGAGACTAAGTTAAGAAGCATTCTAAGTAAAATAGGGGCAACTCCCTCAACCGCATCAAACGAGATTAACTTAAAAAATGTGAGAATACTTGTTAATCCCCTTCCACAACAAGAACTTACCTCACTTGAATCCGCAGTAGAGGTTCTTAATAACAAAATAGCACTATTAACAGGTATTAGAAAAGACCTCGAGGTTTTAACCGGCATAGGAGATGTTGGAATAAGAATAATCGTGGTATATGTAGATGATATACCCAAAAACATCATGCTAAAGTTTACGTAAGACCTGACATTTGAGATGAAAACAGTTAAAACTGTAGCAATATAGTATTTTTCTTATTGTTAGTTTGGATTAGAACATTTCTTCCGTTATTAATCTCCGAGCAATAATTGTTCTTATTTTCATGGCAATGTATATTGCTAATCCAACTCCTATCAATGAACCAATGACCGGCAGAAACCTCCGAGTCAATGTTATAAAAGTTGGCTTTAATGATACTATCTCGCTATAATCCTTATCCATGGCGATCACCAATGTCTCCCTATTATATTGCTCATGGAATATTTCTAATCTATACACACCGTATTGTAATCGAGCTTGAATGTATCCATTTTCATTAGTTAGTAGTGCTGTTATTAACTCTCCTGTCTCCACACTGTATATGTAAACCATTGCGTTTGTGATTGGTTTAGCTTGTTCCATTACAACTATTTTCAATGTGTAAGATCTTCTCTCAACTGGTATTGATATAGATATATCAGATGTGACCGCTACGTTGATTAAGTTAGATGGTTCATATGCACCTTCCCAACCTGCCATTGGTACTAATTGCAATGTGTATGAACCATAGGGTAGTTCTATGGTAACTTGCTTTCCTATATCACTAGCTACTTTTGTTCCATTGACATAGAGTTCAAATTTACCTATAATAGCGAGCTTGCTAATCACATTTAATTCAACTTTATATTTAACACGCTGGAGCACTATGGAGAGAGTATGAGGAGCTCTTAACGTGAATGCCCTCTCGTATGGTAGATATATGTTTTCATCGTGTGGAGTAATTCTCAATGTATAATCACCATATGGTAGAATAAGTGAAAATAATGTTGCTGTCTGTTCAATTGTTCTACTAACCATTACGGGTCCTTCAATCACCAACTCTAGTGGGGACTCGATAACTCCAAACATATCTGATACTCTAATAATTAGCGGATATTCATTTCTATCTAGGATAATAGAGGTTTCAATATCTCTATCCACAAATAGATACACCATGTGTGGTTGATAAACCCCTTCATACCCTTTTGATGCCTGTATGGTTATTAGACGCTGACCATACAATATCTTTAAACTATATTCGTTAACAGCGCCCTCTATGACTACTGGTGTATCATCAACATATATATCAATTGGGACAGGCAGAGTTGGCCCCGTGTACTTATCTAGTATTCGTAACTTAACATTATATTCTATGTAAGTTGTATTAACAAGAACTCTACAGCATTTATCACTTGTGTAAACCTGCGCGTTTTCCGCTTCTATTATTTTTAGAGAATCATCCTTTAAATTGAACTTAAATGTTGCATTATAAATAAAGCACTTAGATGGTATAATACTTACTGTGTAGTTAACACCAGGTAAGATGTTCTTCAATGTTAAACTATTACTCTCTATTATATACCTTGACTCACCCCAAGGATGCTTTAATACGACAATTGACCCAGATAGGTCTTCGCTTGCTGGAGCATTTATGGTTAATTCAATATCTCTAGCCATTATTTTATCATCAGTTAATAAGAGTCTATTCAACACCGCGTATTGACTATTCTTGATAACTGTGATACCTTGCAAATCAGCTAGAATAATGGTTGATAAATTAGCCAGGGTATCCCCATGGAGAAAACCTGGAATAGTTAAGTATAGAGAAGCAATATTCCTATAAATGGGAATAGAGTATGGATCAACTACGAGTACTTGAACACCCCTTGAAGATATCGCTACATATGTGTATCCCTCAGTGCTTGGTATCATTACTAAGTTATATAGACTAGAGCCCATTGTATATATATCTCTAAGCATGTAGGTATTGTTTTGAGCAATGTATAGTCTGATTCTACCATCTGATAAACCCGCAATCAAGTATCTCCCATCGTTGAAAATACCGCTTGATGCAATTATAGTGTTCACTCCAACGTAGTCTACTACCCTTGTTATTTGACCTATATTTGTTTCATTTAAACTAGCAATAATCACTGTGAGAAAACCATCATCAGGCTCCGTGTACATAATCTTTAAGGTATCATCAGCATCGCCTTTCAGGAAAATCAGGTCTCTGACAGATGTCTTAATAAAGAAAGTGGCAGCCGCCTTTCTAATACAATTCAAGGGTGCCTCTGTTAGATCAACTAGATCTAGAGCTATGTTTAAAAACGGTGGGACTCCATATACCTTTGATGCAGACCTAGTGTCAACCCTCATCGTAGGTAACACAGCTGTTGGGAGTATAATCTCATCTGGGATCTCGATATATGATCTAGGATCAAGCACGTAATCATATCTCCATATCACAGCGCCAGAGATATCCCGTATAGTAAGGTTAATGACCAAAGCACTATCCACCTCTCGCGGTATTGGTACCCTTGCAACCCCGTCAGAATCTACATTTATTCCATATACTAATCTACTACCTGTCTCGTTGTATTGTAAAGAAACCTCCACGAGTGCGCCTTGGACACGAATTATCTCCTCAGTGGTCTCATTCACATAGATAACGTCAAATAAGAGCTTAATAACCGATGGTATATACGTTACAGCCACGTTCGATGAATCCCAGTAGTATCCGTTAAAACCGTATATCGCCAGTGGCACAATACCTTGGACATTAACTCTATCTAATCCAGGACATGTAAATGTAGCATTCCCTGTCTTTGGACCTATCCTAAGTACTCCTTTGGCCTCCTCATCTAATACATATACATAGCAATTCATACATGGATATCCTCTTGGACCCCCCTCCGAAACTAGAGCTATTATTTTAACATTACTTGTAACCTTAGTCAGGAATAACTCATTAACATAGAAATCTGCTCCTAGAACAGCGTACAAGTGTCTTGTTATTCTCCCAGAATCTATTTTCATCAGGAGAACTTCTCCTTTATCGCTCCCCACAGCGAATCTTGTTGCTGGATATCCATCGGTAGTTACATATGTTGGAACACCTGTTAATGGATAAACATCCTCTATTATAGGGTCATCATATGGGTTGACTATGTCTAAGACTATTACTCCATGTATTTTCCCTAGCGACCCAACTATTATAACTCTCGACTCGTCTATCGCACTAACATATCTCGGGGTTATACCTATTTTTGTTAAGTTTACTCTGAATCCATAAACAATCGATGTGTAATTATTTGTTTCCGAGTTTACGATATGAATTTTAGTCGTTGCAAGCAGGGATAGCACAACGATTACAAGTAGTACAATGATCGATGCCTTATGACTATATATCAATTTTTTACACCCATAGCTTTAAATCGACTATAACAGATTTATATCTTACTCCGGGATTTCGTTCTTAAAACAACATGATGTATTTATTAATACAATCTTGTATAATATTTATTCTGGTGGTGTTATTTAGTTATAAAAAGTCTTGTTTTTATACAATAGTTGTAAAGGTATTAACCCTTGAGCAAAATGACTAAGATTACAGATGTACTTAATAGGATTTTCAAGAGAAGTGGAAAAGCTAATCAAGACCAGGTTGAAACCATTGTTGATATAGCTATCGAGGACTTTAAACTCGCTCAAATAGATCGAAAGAAAGGTAGATTTACCCACAAATTATATAGTGTTAACCCTGGTTACTACATTATAGAAAGTTACCCTGTCTACGAACCATTTGCTTTTGTTAACATAGTTGAGGATCCTAATGGTAAACTCGTATATGAAGTTCAAGAAATATCACTTACACCCGAGGAAGAGAGCTTATATAGAGAGATAAAAGATCATCTTATCTGGGAATTAAAGCCAATATCAAGTCTAGATGTTGACGTTGGAAATGAAATAAGGAGAATTGCTAGGAGAATTATCAAAGAATTCCAGATAAGGTTCACTAAGACACCAGGCTTATCTTGGAGTAAGATACTGTACTATATCGAAAGAGATGTAATAGGATTTGGCATTATAGACCCGGTTTTCAGAGATAGGTATATTGAAGACATATCATGCAACGGGGCGCGTAAACCAGTCTATGTATGGCATAGGAGATATGAGTCTATGCCAACAAATATAGAGTTTCCAACGGAGGAAGACCTCGATGAGTATATTTTGAAACTAGCTCACATGGCTGGAAAGCATATATCAGTTGCATACCCTGTGCTAGACACTATTCTACCAGGAGGACATAGATTAGCTGCAACCTTTAAAAAAGAAGTATCAACTTCGGGCTCAACATTCACTATAAGGAAATTCAGCGAGACACCTCTAACAATAGTAGATATGATATTATTTAGGACAATTTCACCAGATATAGCGGCTTATTTCTGGCTAGCAATGGATTATAAAATGACAACTCTAATACTTGGTGTCACGGGTTCAGGTAAAACAACTACTTTAAATGCACTTGCAACTCTACTTAGACCAACCTACAAGATCGTGACTATCGAAGACACTCCTGAAATCAGGTTACCTCACGATAACTGGGTTCAACTAGTCTCTCGACCATCATATGTAGGTAGCGGTGTAGGTGAAGTATCCCTATTCCACCTTGTTAAAATGGCTTTGAGATATAGACCTGATGTAATAATTGTTGGAGAGGTTAGAGGCGAAGAAGCATATGTTCTATTCCAAGCAATAGCCACTGGACATAGTGGTATGACTACCTTACACGCTGAGAACATTGATGCAGCTGTCAAGAGGCTAACATCTCCTCCAATGAATATACCTCCATCATATATGTCATTAGTGAACATAGCCATGGTTATAAGAAGAGTCCAAGTGCGAGATGAGAAAGGTAGATTAAGACCAGCTAGGAGAATAACAAATGTGTGGGAAGTAAAGGAATACGAGGACTACGTTGAGATAGCCAAGTGGAAGCCGCTGGAGGATGAATTCGTGATCGACCTAGATAAAAGCATTATTCTAGATAAAATAAGCGAGTTAACTGGGTTATCCAAGGAAAAACTAATAGAAGAAGTTGAGAAACGTAGAAAAATACTTCAATGGCTAGCAAATAAGAAGCTAAGTGATTATAGGTCAGTAGCACTATATGTTCATTCATACTACCTTGATCCAAAGAGCGTAGTAAAGAAGGCTGAAGAGGGTTTGTAATGATTAAATTTCCTAGGAGAAAGAAAAAAGAAGAGATAAAACCTGAGCCAAGCAAGCCAATGACGCAAAAAGCGCCTAGAATAACTTTTCGCGATGTCTTCGTGGCTTTCTCACTTGCTTTTTTTGAACCTCTTGGAAAAGCCTTTGCTAAGATATTTGAGTTTGACAAGGTTTTCTCAAAGGCTGGTTTGAACATACACCCGGTTAAATACAGTGCTGAAACAATAGCTATGACATTGATCGCTACTTTATTAACTGTTGTGGGATTTGTTACTACATTATTGTTTCAGCCAATGGGACCTATTGAGAGGATTATAGGTATTGTACTGGTTTTCACGATTCCAATGATGATCTTAACTATTAGGCTATCCTATCCATACATCCAAGCGTCATCTAGAAAGATCGAGACAGAAAACGAGTTACCGTTCTTCATGGCCTATGTTGCTACAATGATCAGAGGAGGTTATAGTCTCGAGAAAGTTATGGAGAGGGTTTCACAGTTGAAGGTATTCAGAGCGATCAGAAATGAGGCTAGAAGAGTTATCACGAGGATTAAAATGATGGGCGATGATCCCATAACGGCATTAGAACACGTTGTCATGAATCATCCAAGCTCTAAATTCAGAGACATAATGCTAGGTTATACAACAACACTAAGAAGCGGAGGTGACGTGGCACATTATCTCGAGATTAGAACTAGGGAGATTTTCGAGTCTAGGACCGTTGAGGTTAGAAGCATTATTGGGAGATTAATGTCTTTCCTCGAGGTGTATACAATATTTGGGGTCATAGTCTCGATAACACTGTTTGTATTCTTCTCTGTAAACACCGCGATCTCTGCTGCGCAATCAGCGAGGACACCAGGTGAGCTATCACAGATAAATATTGATATAACCTTCCCAGCTTTATATAACTTCATAGTCCTACCCACGTTAGGATTAGTTATTGGAGTAGTAATACATATAAATCAGCCTAGAACACCCATAGGATACAGCGAAGTATACATAGCTATGATTACCTGGCTACCTATATCAATAGCAATTTTTATAACAGTTCTTATTGTTACTGGTGGGCTAGATGTATTCTATGGATCTATTGATTTAAACATTGTGAAGTCATTGATATATGCAACATCTGTTGGTCTTATCGCTGCTTCAATACCTCCGGCTATAAAGTATCGCTCAATAATTCGGAGACAGAGAGGTCTAATTAAAGCAATGGCTGATCTCCTAAGAGATATCAGCGAAGTTAGAAAAACTGGTCTAAGCCCTGAAAGATGCATAGTACTTGTCTCATCGCGTAATTACCGGAGTTTAACACCTGTTGTTGAAAGAGCCTCTTCCGCGTTATCTATTGGTCTAAGCCTGGAAGAAGCACTTAGAAAAGCTTTAAAGGGAATCAAGGAATGGTTTGTAATTGCCTCGTTTAGATTCTTAGCAGACTCAATAATAGTTGGAGGCGGTACACCAGAGGTTATTGATACACTTGCTAGGTTCACCCAGGTCTTAAGCGAGCTTGAAGAGGAGACTAGAAAAAGAATGAAAACCCAGGTAATATTACCATATATAGGTGCAATGTTACTTGCATCAATGCCTGTTATCATTCTATACATGTTATTATCACTTGCTAGGATACCTATATCAGCAGTATCACCAATGGTTCTCGTGCTAACACTCGGTAGTCTATTAAACTCATATATCATGGGGATAGTAGCTGGCAAAGCATCGCAAACAACCATAGCCGCTGGATTCTTCCATGCAATAGTATTGACAATAATTACAACAGCTACGTTAACGATAACTTTCACGTATATAGGATTATAGTTTTTGAAAAGATACTCTGTTGAGATAAAAATACAGCATTAATTACGCAGGGGAGATGCGAGATCTACGATTATTGACTCCAAGATAGAGCTATTAAGAGGATACTAGCACACGGATATAGATCGAGATGACATGGAAGAAAATATATTGGAAGAGCAGTTGTGTAGCAATGTAGAAGAGGTAGAAGCACGGCGCGGCTTCGCTCACGAGTCGCCAATAGTCTACTACAATTTCCGAGACCTAGGAGTGATCGAGAGCAATGTAAATAGAATTTAAATACTCAGTGAGAAGCTATCGCTATGGTTCTAGGGTTAAATACCGTTTACTTTAGACAGCGAATTTTTAAATGAGGATTTGAGAGATGAATTAATAATCCAAGAGGCCTTATAACGCCCTGGATCTATGAGCAGGCTCATAGACAAGATTAGCAGTTAGTTGCAATTCATTGAATACTGGATCAGGAATGATAGAGATGTGATCATATGTATAAACCCGATATGTCTCCCCTTGGTTATTAGTTCTTGTTCCCATCTGCATTCTAACATAGTTTTTCTAGCATAGTTTACTAATATCTTTAAGCCTCTCGCTATGAGGTCTCTAAATCCTCTTTTTATAAGAACCATGATGTCCAGTGGAACTGGTTCTTTCATTAATCTTTATACGTACTCCGCTACTCCAATAATATCACCATCCTCGACGACAACTACAATATCAAAGTCGCAAGAGGGTTTACGGTCCCTTCGCGCTCTTGATCAAACAATGTAACGAACCATAGGAAAATAGTTCTAGGCTACACCAGGCCCGGTTCTCTGGATTCATAGCGATTCATGGTGGTGGTTTTCAGGGTGAGATGAAACAAGTAATCTTGGTGTAACCATAAAGGAGTATTAGGTAACGCTAGTGTAAAAACAAATTCACACTTGATCGATGCACGTTGAATGGCTAGTATTGAGATAGCATACTACTGGTGTAAAAGTTGAGTATTGTTATGGTTTCATCAACTATCTTTTTGATATAATAGGTGAAATAATTCATGATGTGGGGAGGAACCAGGTTAACATTGATAAATCAAGGTTATCTAGACAGAGATTGGAAGAGCTTCCGCGAATTAATACAGCGGACTAAGTATTACTTGTTTAACAATGGGTTTTTAAACCCATCCTTGACATATATAATCACGGTGTAAAAATGAATAGAAACCTAAAAGGAATAGAGCCAATCATAGCAGTAGTAATCCTAGTCGCGGTAACACTAATAATAGCAATAGCAGTTGTAGGATGGATAATGGGATGGTGGGGTGCAACAACCTCCCCAACGGAAAGCCTAAAAATAACACCAGTAAGTGCCAACACATCTCATATAACTCTAATTATTTGCAACACTGGGACAGGAAGAGCCAATATTACAGATGTTGTTATCACAGATGTGGGTTCATTTAAGGCTGAACAGTTAGGTCTAAAGGAGGATAAAGCGATAATAGAGCCGGGAACATGCCTAACGATTACGTTGGACCTCCAAGATCCAGATAAATTAACTTCTGGCCGAGCGTACGAAATTACGATAATTACAGCCTCTGGTAATACATATAAGACTGTTGTCAGAGTTACGTAGATTATTGCTTAGTAATCTTGGTTTTCTAGATATCTTTTTATCTTCTTTTTATCTTTTGATTTTTTACGGTCTTTCGATAGAGTTCCTCGCTAGTGTGGTGGCTGGGGGATTATTAGAGAATAAAAGGATATTGATTATCCGAAGATCCAGCTAGTTGAGTAATCAGCTCCAACCACAGCTATGTATTCTAGTCTAACACCCCCTATACCTATGCTTGTACCAGAGATTGATATAGTGATATTAAGATTATAGACACCACTAGGTAGTTCTTGGCTAAAGGCTTTAACTGGGAATATAGCTGTGCCAAAAATCGCTGCTACGTTTATCCTAGAGCCTCCCGTTGTCACTGTTGCAGGTGTTCGCAGTGTTATATATTCATTGTATAAGACCACCGAGGGTAATACAGCGACTTGTTGCGCTGTGCCTCCTCCTGTTATATTAATCACTACCTTGAAGTATACATTTAATATGTCAGGGTAATACGATACGTTTATAAGATCTCTAAACACAAAGGTTAAAGCTCCATTGAAATTCTTAGCACTCCACTCTGTATAACCCCTTCCCACAACGCATACCTCTGAATTCGTTATTATAAGCTCTGAGATTCCATTATCATCTGCATCTGTTCTAATGTTTTGAGTTTGAATAATAGATTTATTTATCATACTACTACAATACCAAATATTGGAGTCATTGTATATAACAGCTCGTGGACCATGACGCTCGATATCAACATATACATATCCGTGTTCCATGCCATGAGTTATCCTAGTACTATTTAGTATATGCTCGCTTGCAAAGAACCCGCCTCCAATCACTTCGTAATAATAATAGAATACATTATATTGCGCTTGGACCTGTTTACACATAGACTCTACCTGGAACACGTTTCCACGTGATGTAACTAAATAATCTATTTTCTCAATGTTTAAAAGCGACTTTATCTCCTCGATGCTCTTATTCCCTCCTGGTTGAATTGTTAACGCAGGGTATAAGTTAGGCAATATATCTATTGGTTCATTACCAGCCCAGAGCCTTATGATCGTGAGTGGGAGATTACCAGTGTTCCTTATGTAACAAACATTCTCAGAGAAAGCTGCATCCATTAACTCATATGATCTCTCTGTTTCAAAGAGAGTTCTCCTAGATATTCCAGTAACCGACAAGGATGATAGTTTACCTAGATTTGTTAATACAAATCCCATAGATATTATCAAGGCTGTTATCGCTATTAAACCACCAATAACCTCTGATTGCCCTCTTAGTCTTCTACTTATTCTAGGCATACATTACCACCTCTCCAATTTGATATAGATCCAAGCCCACCGTGTAAAAGAACAGTAACCTTCCACTCGTGTTTCCCTTGACAACACATATTAACCCAGGTTTACCCATAGCTATGTAGCTCTCTACTAGTTCATTAGGTATGTAAACAACATTATCTATCTGCTCAGTGCATGGATAGTATTCCCCATTAATTAAACAATATATTCTACGAGGACTGCTTAGTAATCCCTGAGCTCCACCTTGTGGTAGCGGGAATGATATAATACTATTATTTACTTTACCTCCCTCTATATATACTACAGCGTAGGATACAGAGCCAGGATCTATTCTAAGAAAACCTGTACATACATGTGTACTATTCTCATACTCTTTGAATAGCACTAGTAAGCTCTGCTCATTGTAGAGAGTCATTCTTAATTCATTCTGATAGGTAAGATCAGCTATATTAGGATAAACCAATCCTAGAAACCCGACTCCTACAACAATGGTTGTAGCTATGAGTATAATAACAGCTATTAAATCCGCTTGACCTAAAGCACTCCTAGATATTGAATACATGAAACCCACACACTATATAATAGATATACTTTAAGCACTATATATATTTTGGCTATTTTGAACTTATATCCAGTAGATAAACTCATCAGCACGGTAATTGAGTACTGATACTTGAATTAGAAGACTAGTAAGTGAGGAATTTAAAAGGAATTATCAATGATATTTTCGACTGGGTTTATTACAAAATGAGTAATCACAGTCTCGAGGTTTAATCATGGATGGATACATATCTGCATTGATAGCTACTATAAGCCTAGTGTTCGTCTCGGAGCTTGGAGATAAAACAATGATCTCCACGGCTTTAATCGCTATGGAAACTCGTAGGTTTATCCCAGTGTTCTTAGCCTCTATATCTGGGTATACGTTGGCCAGTATCCTTTCTATTGGAGTTGGGTATGTTACAAGGCGAATACTAGATTTAAATGTTGCTCAACTCGTAGTAGCTTCTTTATTTATACTAATTGGATTGATAATGGCGTTTAGGGATCGAGGTATTGTTAATAGAAAAACAAAGTATGGGTTTACCGCGTGTTTTCTAATGGTTTTTCTATCAGAGATGGGTGATAAAACACAATTAGCAGTGTTGACCTCTACGATTTTATATGGCTACCCCCTCATAGTCTTGATTGGAGGAGTGATAGGGTATACACTGGCAAATGCTATTGCATTATTACTTACTAGCATAGTAATTCATAAATTAGAGTGGAATAGAGTGAGAAAATATGCTGGATTGATCATGATTACTATTGGCATATATTTATTCATATCTCTTATAACTGGTCATTGAGGCAATATAATTATCAATCTATCTCCTTGCCTAACTCCTAGTTTCTCAGCTGCATTTCCTTTATTAACTGCGATCTCGAGATAACCCCATGAATTGATATAGCACGCTATGTCTCCTTCTGGAACCTTGCTAAAGCTTAGTTCATAAATACAAGTGTGTTTATATTTCTTAGTTTCAATATGTAATCTCGACCTTGGCAAGGGTTTTAACATAGATAAATCACTACTTTTTATATTTGTCATAATATTACCGAAAAAATCGATATATAGTATCGATGCTTTGACAACTCTACTAGAGGTATCTATCTCTGGTTTTTCAATCGACAATTTAACTAATTCATCATATCCTATCTCTACACCTACAACATCTAGTGATACTCCTCTACTAATCCATGCTGCGACCGGTGCAAATATGTCTCTTCCATGAAATGTATATGAAATCTCAGGTAGTGTGTAATTAGAGCTAGATATATCGAGTACTCTTTTAACACCATCATACTCTGCTAGTACGGTTAAGCAGCCATTATCCGGTCCTATTAACACATAGTTACTTGTTTCAATGAGAATAGCTCTTCGGGATCCACCTACACCCGGGTCTACAACTACTACGAATATTGTTCCCCGTGGGAAATACCTAGCTGAGACCGCGAGTGTTATAGCAGCTTCTACTATATTATGTCTTCCAATACCATGAGTTAGATCAATTATCTCTGCATCGGGGTTGATTGATTTAATAACCCCCTTTACAACACCTACATATGGATCTCTGTATCCATAATCAGTCAACAATACAATAAGCTTCTTCAAGCACTCCTCCCCATGGTAACCCTATAATAATCCTTTTCTATAATAATTAACATTGGCCGGGGATGGAGTCGACGGGCGGCCTGATCTATGATGATTGTTGACGCATTCAACCCGGCTTAGCCGATGATTAACAGCGGATAATCTGAGGGCTATGATGTGCCATCTCAATATGAGGTTTATTACATGTATTTTTTCTATTAATCAATTAGTATTTAGCAAGACAGGGGGTTTAAGAAATGTCGATTGCTACTGCTACAAAGTGCTTGCTTAAAAACACGTGGTTTTTATCTAGTAGTGGCTTCAAACATGGATATGTTTTCATAAACGGATCAAGAATAGATGATACAAATGAAGGTGAATCTCCACCAGAATACGAGCTCGCTGAGCTTGTATATGATTTTCAAGGAGACTCTGTTGTAGCACATGGTTATAGCATAGTAACTGATATTGTAGAATACACGACGAGAGGGTTAGATAACATAGATCTAAGTGTTTTCACGAGAGAAGAGCTAAGAAAACTAGCAAAGGTAGGTGTTGTAAACGCCTATATCAATGGAGTAACTCTCCCAGTCACTATTACTAATCATCCAGAGATCATTATAGACATAGCAAGAGAAAATAGTATAAGAATAGGGCTTATAGTAGATAGGGGTGTTGTCTCTAAAAACCCTTTCACAGTGTTATTCGAGGTTGAAGAGAACTGGGTATACTATGAAGATAGAAAAATAAGTGAAATGTCTAAATTTATTTGTCAATCAAGTATGCTAAGTAATGAATGTCTAATAATAGATGGAAGAGGATATGGAAACTTGTCAACAGCTATAGAAGAGGTCTTTAAGGAGTCCGGTAACTTCGAAAGGGCTTTCAAGCTATTGACAAATACTTATAGATTAGCTGGAATCGATAATGGATTCGTTGATAACGGCTCATCATCGGATATAATCATATACGATCTCAAGAATCCATTAAAATCTCTTCCTATAAGGGACGTGAGTAACCTATACAAGCTTTTATCGAGATCACAGCAACCAGACATAGTTTTCATAGGTGGAGATGTATTCTATGACCATGGTGAAAACCTGGCGATAGCAATAGTGAAAATACATGAATTATTTAAAAAGAAACTAACCATAGAGAGAAATAATATACAGTGAGTGATATAAAACACTAAGGAATAAAATAGAAGAACATTGATTTTCAAAGACTATACACTAAACAAGTTTGATAAGAACAGATCACTAGTAATAAGTCCTTGGTAAACAAAGAAATCAATTCCTCATCCTTATTGTAGATAACTCTCGTTGAAAGAACCTTTCCAAAACCACTTACAGAGGGAAGCCACTAGGTATTAGAGAACTAATATCATTCCATAATCCCCCAGGGCCTTATAATGCTCAGTCTATGGTTTAAATTATGAATTACATCGAATCGCTGATCTGACAACCTGCAATGAAAAACATTTCATCTCATAACACCAGGATGTAAATATTACGATTATGATCAAAGCTGATTTATGAATATTGTTTCACATTTAACTTACCTAAGTCCAAGATGTCAACATTTATTAGTCATTTATATAAGAAATCATTGTTCTAGAGCCTTGATAATAGATCTTGATGCAAGTATTTTTCAAAAGCCGTCAACGCTTGTTTTTCTTAAAAACCCGGGATCTTAAGTATTAAAGCTACTGTGTAGGCTTCAATGAATAATGTATCAAACACTTTATAATAGATCGAAATACATGTTGAAGTCCCTTATACTAAGCCTCTTCAATAGCGAACTCTATATAATAAAACCCTCGGTACTCTTCGAGCATTTTCTACGAAATCGAGCACGCGCTAGACAATTCGGTGTTGTCTTCTAAGTGAATCCATTACTAACAGGAAAGTCATATTTTATGCAACTTTATTGTTTACTTAATATATAGAACACGTGTGTTAACTAAGTATTTTCAATTAAACATGGATCAATGCTTCTTAAAACGCTCCTTGTGAACTACTTGATTTAAATGTGTTATTAGTGTTGTCTTAATAGCGCTTTGCTTTACTCGATAATACCGCGCAAAGGGAGTCCTATATGTATGGGCCCGCGGGGATTTGAACCCCGGACCTCCCGGTTATCAGCCGGGCGCTCCACCAAGCTGAGCTACGGGCCCCTCTTATGGATGTATTATTCTAGGCAGATTTTTAAATCTATTCTAAAATTCTTATCGCTAATCAATGTTTTTTACTCATCTTGTTTAATTAATATTGGTGTAAACACTTGAATGGATGGTGGGGTAGGGTATTATACATTAACCTCTCAACGAAAGCGGTCAAGGAAATCGACCTGGATACCTCCTACTACCTTGACTATATTGGGGGACGTGGATTAGCTATAAGACTACTCTGGGATCTGAATCCAGTGGGGGTAGATCCTCTATCTCCATATAATCACCTCGTAATATCAGCTGGTCCACTCTCATCTCTACCACTACCAAGTAGTGGTAAACTTGTTGTAGCATCTAAGAGTCCCCTTACAGGTGGTTATGGAGATGGAAATATTGGAACAATGGCGAGTTATCACATTAGGAGAACAGGCTATGACGCGCTAGTTATAACAGGCGCATTTAGAAAACCTAGCTATCTCTATATTGAGAACAACAAGGTTGAATTCATGGATGCAGAGGATTTATGGGGACTAGACACGTTCACAACTGAGGATAAGCTTATTAAAACACATGGTAAAAACAATGGAGTACTCCTAATAGGACCCGCTGGAGAAAACCTTGTTAGATACGCTACCATTGTATCCCAGAGAGGTAGAAGCGGTGGTAGACCAGGTATTGGCGCTGTGATGGGAAGTAAGAAACTCAAGGCAATAGTTGTAAAGGGGTCTATGGAGCCGAGGATCGCGAATAGAGAAGAACTTAGAAAACTATCCGAAGAGGCTTACAATGAGATCCTAAAAAGTGATGGATATGATTACTGGATTAGACAAGGCACTATGATGACCATTGCTTGGAGTCAACAAAACAGTGTTTTACCCACGATGAACTTCAGAGAGGGGGTATGGGAGGAGTATGAGAGTATTAGCGGGGACTTAATGGAAAAACTCAAAGTACAGAGAAGAGGATGTCCATACTGTAACATGGCTTGTGGTAATATAATATTAGATGACTCAAGCGAGGAAAGCGAGCTAGACTATGAAAACGTAGCTATGCTAGGTAGTAATATCTTACTAAGCGATCTAAGAAGAGTTGGGGAGATCAATAAATTAGCTGATAAAATGGGTATTGACACTATTAGTCTCGGCAATGCTATTGGATTCTACATGGAGGCTAGCGAGAGAAAGCTAGTAGAAGAGAAGGTCGAGTGGGGTGATTACAGAGAGATCAAGAGATTAACTATTGATACATCACATCGAAGAGGATTAGGGTCTTTCCTAGCTAATGGAGCACTCAGAATGTCAAGAAGCCTTGGTAAAATTGGAGAAGAGTTTGCTATGCATGTAAAAGGACTAGAGATATCAGCGTATGATTGCCATGCAGCACCCGCAATGGCACTAGGTTACGGGACGTCCCCTATTGGTGCGCATCATAAGGATGCATGGATAATTAGCTACGAGGTTAGAACAGATAGACTTGGATATACAAGGGAGAAGATCGAGAGACTAGTTTATTTACAGGACATACGTGGTGGAATGTTCGAATCCTTGACGACGTGTAGACTCCCATGGGTTGAGGTTGGGTTAAACTTAGACTACTATCCAAGATTACTCACAGCCATTACTGGAGTCAACTGGACACTTGACTCGATTAGAATTGTCGCTAATAGGATTTACTCTCTGATTAGAGCTTATTGGATCAGGGAGTATAGCGACTGGAGCAGAGAAATGGATATTCCGCCGGCAAGGTGGTTCAAGCACCCATTAACCCGGGGACCCTACGCAGGTCAGAAACTAGACATCTCTAGGTTCAATGAGATGCTTGACATATACTACGAGATGAGAGGCTGGGATTACCGTGGAGTACCAAAAAGAAATACATTGGTTAAGCTAAGATTAGAATTTGCGATCCCAACTCTAGAGAAAGTAATCGAGCTCAAGTAACAATATTATTTTTCCCTAATCTCCTTTTAATAAATAACCTAGGCGTCTTCATGTCTATTACTATACGTGGAAAAGTCGTCTCTGGGATAGCCCAGGCTGGTTACTACGTAGAGAGATATAAAGACTTATTTAAGCCTCTTCTAGGTGCTGATCCATATCCAGGGACACTTAATGTTAAACTAGAGAAGTGCATTTGGGACTATACTAGTTGTATCGAGCCTATCGTGATCAAACCCTCCGAACCAGGTCTATGTGAAGCATATGTATTCAAGGGTAGAATAAAAGGATTAGAGGTTCTTATCGTGAAGCCGGTCAAATCCGTGCATGACTGTACAATTGTCGAGATAATCGCTGGAGTGAAATTAAGAGATCTCCTGGGGTTAAAAGATGGAGACCCCGTAGAGATAGTTATCTAGGTAACCCTGTCATAGCACAAGATCATTAGAACTGTTCCGGGTTTTTACACGAGTTCACAGTGATTAATAAACATATTGAAACACTCTTAGATACCTACATGGATTAATATGCAAGGATATCTCTTTAAAAGGTTGAGAGCTTCGCGACAGAGACACATCCTTTCCCTTAAAACAAGCTAAAACATGAGAGTTCAAGGATATTCTTTAAACGTTTTTATGCTTGGTGATAAATCGCTGAGACAAACAAAGAGGTGAATACATGATGAAAATCTCCCCCAACTTGCATAGATTAATACATGAGCTAAGCTAGTACACTAAACTCTCATCCTGATCACTATAAAAAAGATAGCATTGCACCGGCAAAATATAGACATCTATGTATTTATATCTCTTAGTAATGTGAGTTAGGATCATTCCTGATAAGGAAGCGGACAAGCATGTCCCTGGGTATTGAGCAACAAGCATCATAAACTCCTTTAGGTTTATCTCTAAGGAGCTCAGGGTATGGATTAACTATTCTATCGACTAGGTTTTCTTCCATGAGTGCCTTATCTATTGATCTCTTTATAAACCATGGTCTCATGCAGCCCATGTAAACTTCTCCGTGAAATCTCTCTCTTATATATCTCACGTTATCAAGCACGTTCTTTGATTCAATCCCTTCTCTCTCGGGTCTTAATGGTATGTAAACTAGTAGTATAACGCGTTCTAATCCTACACTATTAAAGTACTCTATCTCATCTCTTAATTCTTCTCGTGATACCCAAGGATGCCAAGCATATATATGTGGGACTATATCTAATCCTACCTCCCTAGCTAGTTCAAAGGATTCTTTGAAGATCTCTCTTGTGGCTTTTAGGTTCTTCACGAATTGTATCATCTCCATACTCCATAGGTATTCGTAATCTACTAGGTTAATCACTTTTGATAAATGAATTAGTAGATCCTTGTCCCTTATTAATCCTGAGTGCATACTTATGAATAGATCAGTTTTCCTCTTAATCTCGTGTAATCCATCTAAATAGGGCTCTATCGGTAGCCTCCCATCTTTGTTAAATCCACCACTTATTAAAACCCCCTTTACACCATTTTTCCACATTTCAATCAAAGTATCACTAATATTACGAACGTCAACAGGTATCATTCCACGTAGGTATCTACCCTTACAATAGCTACAATTTAGTGCACACCAGTCCCCAGTTATGGATATTGCTTGATAACTCCAGCGCGGTGTGAATATCTTCAAATCGTAACACCAATTGTGGCTAGCTCAGCTCTGAGCTTATTTTTATACAAATCTAGTAGTCTCCTAGATGGGATATTGTATATTGTACCGCTAGGACTTTCATTGTAGAATGGTCTATTACAATCTGGACATCCGGATGTATAGAAGGCTTCTACGAGATCTAGTTGTGGTCTTCTTATTAACTTATTGGTGTCGTAATCTATATATTCATCGGGGTCTACACCATTCTCAACTAGGTATCTAGCTATCTGGATTAGCCTATAATACTCTATTCTAGTTGTTGGGTATCCTTTCTCATTAACGTAGTTGAAGAGGGCAACTCGAGCTCCCATATAATACAATCTCTTGATCAAGGTGATTGCCTCTCTAAAATTCTCCCCTAGACCGGCGATTAAGTGGACGTATACGTTTCCTCGACCATATATACTGATTGCTTTCTCCGCGAATCTCAAATATGAACTCCAGCTATATGGCTTTCTCCACTTTTTAAATAGCTCCTCGGTAAATGTATCTAATCCCACACCTAGTGTATCTACACCGATCTCCCTTGCTTTCCTTAATATGTCTATTGAAACCGGCGTAATCGCTAGTGAGAATGGTGTTTTATTATCTACATTTCTAATTGCCTCGATGATTTCTAATGCCTCAGTGGTGAAGAACGGTTTTATAACGGTCTGGAGACATATTCTCTTGAAGACTCCTCTCCACTTTGATAGCATTTCACCTAACTCTAGTGAAGGCCAAGTGACTCTACCTAATCTTATGCCAGAATACCTTGAATGCAGCGTTCTCGATTGTAAGCAGAATAAACAACCTCCATTGCAACCACTATGGGAGTATTGTAGTAGATAAGCTGTCATGGGTTTCTCGACTATTTTGAAATCCCCTACAAGTCCTAGCTCTTCAAGTGTCCCAAGTGAAACTCTTATTTTTAATTTCTTCATTAAACCACTCTAGGTATCTAGGTGGTTTTTTAAACTAGACAAATTTATAAATTACATTAAGTGAAAGCATGAGTTTACGAGTGATCTTAGACCTAAATGGGAGAGATGTCTATTGGCAGATGGCCATCGATGAGGCATTGCTCTATCTCAGATTGAATAACTCTATTCCAGATACTCTTCGTATATATAGGCTTAGACCCAGTGCAGTAACTATTGGGTATTTTCAAGCAATACGTGAATCCATCAACCTCGATTATTTACTGACTAATAGGATAGACTTCACGCGTCGAATAACTGGGGGTGGTGCTGTATATCATGATATGAACGGTGAGATCACGTATAGTATTGTGTTAAAGACTCAGGGAGATCTCGTCGATGTCCTAGATAGCTATAGGATTATATGTAGTGGGTTAATTCATGCATTAAGAGAACACAATGTTGAGGCTTCATTTGTACCTATCAACGATATCGTTGTCTCCGGGCGCAAAATCTCTGGGAGTGCTCAGACCCGCAGACATGATACACTGCTACAACATGGTACACTCATGTATGCCACGGATATAGATATACTTGAAAAGACCCTCGTTGTACCTAGAGTAAAACTTGAGTCAAAAGGAGTTAAGAGCATCCGCGAGAGAGTTGTGACACTTCGAGATATCATAGGAGAAGTAGATTTAGATAAACTAGTTAAATCATTGATAAAAGGATTCTCAAAGGTTCTTCACCGAGATATAGTTATCGATGAATACCGTGAAGTAGAACTAAGAACTGCTAGCAATATTCTCAGTAAGTATAGAGACATAGCATGGATCTACAAGAGGTGAGATCGTGGTTTTGCATAAAGAAATCTTGAGATATACCAAGACCGTTGAGATAACTCTACAAGTAGAGAACTGCAGAGTAGTCTCGATAAAGATAACTGGTGATTTCTTCCTATACCCTGAGGACGCTATTGAAAGATTAGAGGAAAGAGCAATTGGTTGCGAGACCACCGAGTGTCTTGAAAACGCCTTGTTAGAGCTGAAAAATGCCATTGTTCTAGGATTTGACCTCGTAGATGTATCCACGAGGATCCTTAATGCATATAGGGATCTATGTCAAGGGCCCTGAACCCGGGCTCGTTTACCAGGTGATTCTGTGGATATTATCACCAGATAAAGGTCTTCTGTATGGATATATTTAAGAAGATATGTAGAGATGAATACGAGTCTCATAATGTCTACAAGTTACTTAGCAAGGGACCATTTATACCAAAGAGAACTAGAGAGTTGCTTAACAAAGCTTCAAGAGACGAGTATAATCATTACTTGCTCTGGAGGAGAATTAGTGGGGAATGTAGCTCTAGCTTACTTAAGCTAAAAGCTGTATTATACCTGATAATGCTATATGTATTTGGCTTGACTGTTGTTTTGAAAAAAATTGAGTTAATGGAGACAAATGCGTCGAAAGTATACAGAGAGTTGTCTAATAGTAAAGCACATATTGCAAGAGAGCTCGAGCGCTTAGTAGAGGAAGAAGAGAGACATGAAGCAGAGTTCATCTCAAGTATAAACGAGAGAAGAGTGATGTACATCGGCTCTATTACTTTAGGTGTCTCGGATGCTTTAATAGAGCTCACAGGAGTCTACACTGGTGCTCTCGGGGTGTTCAATAGTACTTTATCAGCTGGTTTAATGGGTCTACTAACAGGTATTGCTGCGTCGTTGTCGATGGGTGTTGCCTCCTTTAACCAAGCAAAGCAAGAGGCTAGTCGTAATCCATTTTTATCAGCTCTGTATACCATGGTTTCTTACCTTGTGGTGACATTTCTACTAGCGCTACCGTATCTTGTTATACCATCTATATACTATGCTTTCATAGCAATGATCTTCATTGCATTGTTAATTATAGCCTACTTAAATGTCTACATTGCTATTTTACAGGAGAAGAGCTTCAAGCGTGAATTTATAGTATCCTCATCTCTAATGCTAGGTATATCCATACTGTTATATTACATAGGGACTACTGCAAGGTCTTTTCTCGGTTTACATTTCTAAATGGTATCAAGTATCGCTATTACTGCGACGCCTATTATCAACCCTATAGTTGCCTTTATTTCTCTTCTCTCACTATGAGTCTCCGGTATCACCTCGTGGCTCACGACATATATCATTGCTCCAGCTGCAAATGATAATGTATAGGGTATTATACCCGTAGATATCATTGAAAAAACCACTGCTAGCAATGCTGCTAGTGGTTCAATAATTGCACTTATAAGCACTAGTTTAATTGCTTGAACCATGCCCACTCCAATCGCTTTGAATGGTAACGCTACTGCCATCCCCTCTGGTATATTTTGTAATCCTATAGCTACTGCTAGTAATAACCCATCAACAAACGAGTAGTATGTCAAGGCTCCCACGGCGAATCCCTCTGGTATATTATGAATAATCATCGCCAAGGCTATTAGCCAAGCTGTTTTCAGCTTCCTCCTAAAGATTTCTCCTCCCTCATATCCTTTCAATAAATGTTCATGTGGAACTAAGTTATTTACAAAGTATATTGTGACGAAGCCCAATAAGAGCCCTGAAACAGCTGGTACTAAACCACCTTGCTCCATGGAAGGGAGCAATAACGATATGAAGGAGGCCGCGAGCATCACACCAGCTGAGAAGCCCATTCCATACGTGTATAGGTTATTTTTAGATGTTCTATCTAGGAGAATAGGTATTGAACCCATGATCGTGAATGCAAAGCAAAATCCTCCTGTTATGAGAGCTCGCTCTATTGGGGTCTTAGCAATAGACTCTAACAATGTGGCAAAGTTGTTGATAATACTCAAATACAACACCGGATCTAACTATGTATTCCCTCGGTAATTTAATAAACCAGGTAGGTGATTTATAGGTGTAAATCCCACTGGGATTTTTGCAATATCACTGGTGACTAATAGCCTATTGCAGTGTTAGTCTAGACCAGAAAGTAGTTCAAGACAATTATCTACCACTTATCATCCACGGCTCTCAGCTCTCTGAGAAATATTTAACCTGGAGCTATAACCTAAACTTACTAATGCAGACTATTAGTATATGTTTTAAAGGTGAATAGAGATAAGTAAATAGTTTATAGTTAAAACAAATAGATCTGACCTGATCCTTCTTCTCACTATTGTCGCTGGGATCTATATTTCAGTGGTTACTCTATTTTCAACTCTTATTAATTCTCCTTAATTACTAAGGATCAGTGACTGTTGAATAGGTCTCTTGTTCATAATTAGAAACACCGAGGTTAATGTATTAATCCATCAGATTGGGGAATCGGTCTTCACCGGTCCGGATACCGTCGTTTCATCACTATATTGCTTTATCTTATTTGTCTTAATATAGTTTAATATTGATTTTTTGTGTTTTACTTAATGGTGTTATTTTTGACTTTATTGCTAGACTACATTATAATTGGTATTATTCAAGGTGTCTTCGAGTGGCTACCAGTCTCTAGTAAAACGATTATTTTACTGTATGGATTACTCGTATCTCGTTTATCTCTCCTAGAGTCTTACTTACTTGGTTTATTTATTCAGGCTGGGTGTGTGATCTCAGCTATTCTATACTATAGAAATATTCTGCTTAGTCGCGATCTCTTTGTATATAGATTTGTTACTATTGCTACAGTGTCGACTATTGCCACTGGGATCCCACTTTACCTATTTCTTCTAGGCTATCTAGAGAGATCAATTAATTCTGGCGTCGTCACAATTGTTACTGGTTTTATACTCTTCGTTTTAGGCTTGATTCATAGATCAGCTTTGATGAGAAATACTACTAAACGAGATGCCCAGCTGAGTGATGCTATATATATGGGTCTTGCACAGGGACTTGCTATTGCTCCTGGTGTAAGTAGGTCAGGGGTAACAGTACTTGTGCTTCTGAGCCTAGGCCTTAGTGTTGAGGACTCGTTTAAATATAGTTTCATCTCATCAATACCTGTTAATGTAGGCGCTATGATACTAGTATCACTTACACAACGAGGATATTTGTCCAATCACATAGATACACCAGGTTTACTAGCTGCTCTCATAATATCAGCCTTGGTGGGATATATTACCATAGATGTATTAACAAGGACGGCGCGAAGACATGGATGGAGAACAACGCTGATGATAGCGGTGGTGACTATAACGATAGGATTATTAACCCTGGGTTAAAAATAGGAATAGTCTCTTTCATGATCTCCTCGTGTATATGCTCACTCTACTCGAGACATTAATATGTAACATGCAATCACTAGGAATAAACACTATAAATTCACAAACCTGTTGTAAAGCAATAAGTTAGATGCACTCGTAACCGGTGTAGAGAATAGCTTATTTATTATACATTCTCATCCTTTCTTTAAAACAAGTTTGAAAAAATACCTGAACTATTACTTAGAGTGGTTTTAGTGCAAATAATGCGTCGCTCTCTATAGATAGCTATGTTGTGATACCAGCTCGCATGGTTATTATAATGTAATTGCTGTGATAGCTTTATCCACGTGAGTAGTGTTTTATTTCATACTCCATATGCGAGTAGTTCTAATCTTCTTCTCCTGTAGTATGTTAGCTGCTTCTCTTCCACAAATAGTTGCTCCTTTCTTCTCGATCTCGATGTTTATAGTAGATGTCTGCGTGTTGAATAATATCTTCACGTTTTGATCTTCCAGGGTGCCACTGACATATATTAAACTAGGCTTCTTCTGGTCATTTATGCTTTGAATCTTCCTAGCTATCTCTTCGATGCTCGCTGTCTCTATGAACTCCTCTAGCTGAGATGATCTTATCACCTTATATAGCACAAATGGGTCAATACACTCGTCAACAGTCATCTCTTTAATGTCGAACTTAACCTCTTTTCTTGGCACTGGAGGTGTAAGCTCGACTTCTGGTTCAATTAATGGCTTAGTAGGAACCTCAACTGGGGGTTTAAGCGTTAATGGGGGCTGAGTGACTAGTGGTACAGGGACGCCAACACCCGTCTTAAGCTCCTTAGCTAATGGCACGTTGATCTCTATCCTCGATTGGGGGGCGATAATTGTATTTATCAAAAACACATTGTGATCCATTTTGTATACCTCTATAGATCCTTTGGTGTCATCAAGGTATTTAACAACATCTTCGCAGCACTCAGCTCCATCTACTATGGTTTTTCTACGAGTCTCTCCAAAAACGGATTCCAGGTGAACGGGTATGTATTTAATTGACCTACATATAGCTATATTACCATTAACTAGACCAATATACATCTGGGTCTCTTTTGCTCTATATATTATGTATCCAGTGAATCTTTCACTTATATACTTGCCGAGTACTTGCCTGAGATTACTTAAACGTGTATCTACTGATTCTACTAGGACACCTCCATGAAGCATTTTCTACCCCTTCATTTATATAGTATTAAAAATGCTTTTTAAAATAGCTAGGCCTATTTTTAGTGAACACAATTGTAATATTTAAATTATGATTTACTAGATATTTATCTCGCTAATGATATATAGTAAAATTATCTAGATTGATTTATCTACCGCGAATAGGCTCTTTAATTTTAAAACTTGGAATGCCTGATAATTAATTGGTGGATACATTGGAGATTACTTGGAGCCGGGTTCTAAGCCATAGTAGCTATAAAGACTGTGTGTTCAGTTTATGTGTTTCGACAGATAGATTATTTGTTGTTGGATCCGATGAGCATCATGGCCCTGGGAAAATGCGTTATAGGGCAATGGCTATTAGAGCTATTGATGGGTCAGATATATCGACATGGGTAGATGATAAAACTTATCCATTTGCCTCTCTACTTACTTGTACTAGTTATGGAGATATTATCTACGCTCTTGGTGCTACTAATGAGTTTTGGAGCATACTAGTTTTCAATAGAAACCTTGAGTTATTAAGAAGAGTAGATATAGATAATCCAAGAATTATCCCATTTTCAACATTTACACTTTACAAATACACAGATCTATATCTATATGTTGCAGGCACAAGTGTTTCAGCAGATGGTTCAACAAATGCATATGTCGCGAAGATATCTGCAATGAGCTTGGCAATAGTAGGTAGTGCTTCGATAACAGCTGATAGTATTAGTTCTGGTGCATGTGCAATCGGCTTTAATAACGCAACAAAGCAAGTTGTTATTGGAGGGTTTGTAAAAACCGATAAGGGTTTAGAGTGGCTGATTACTTTCCTAAACGAAGATTTAAAGCCATTGAAGATCGTGAAGCCTGGAATACCTGGCTCGATAACGAGCATATCTATCGACCCAAGTGGATATATATATGCAATTGATTACAAGACTCTTGCTAGGATAACACCTGATGGGAGGGTAGAATCAACTATACCATTACCCTCTCCATCTAAAATCTACACAACACAGGACAAAGCATCACCACTCGCTCCATACGTTATAGTGGTTACTGAGAATAATATTCGAGTATTCTCGAGAACCGATCTCTCGGAGATAACTACTATAAGATTATTTAAAGAACCTCACTTGATAATGCCTTATCCAGGATCCATGGACTCCGTGGGAGATAGCTTATATGTTGGGTTAACAAGGGCTGAGTCTGATACTAAGTATAGTTGGTTTATATTAAGGCTAGCTCCTAGGTCAAGGCGATTCACGCTATTCGGTAGGTGATAATCCCACAGGGTGGTTTTCAAACATAAATAGTGTTAGATGCACAGATAGTAATTATTTTTTAAATGTAAATGTGATCATGGATTGATGAGTAAGGTTATTGGGGGTTATATAAAACCTATGGATCTCTTTTACTGCAATGATTTTTGTTAATTTTGCTCATTAAGCGTGTGAATGGCTTAGTGTTTTAAATATTGATTAAGTCTATTGAAATCAAGTGGTATCATGAATTTAAGGGAGAATAATGAGTCTCCCTGGTCTCTTATCTCATAGGGGTTGAAGTATCCATTTAGATTTGCTATAGTGGTGTTTTAAATAGTAGTAGTGCTATTATTCCTATGAACATTGCTCCTAGTGTTCTTCTCCTGTATTTTTCTAATCGCTCTATGTCTGCTCTATGTCTATATGCTTTTACAATGCTATGTATGTATACTAGTGCTGCTATTGCTATTAATGCTTTGTATAGATTGCTCATTGTTAGTGTTATTGTTGCTAGAGCTAGAGTTACTGCTGTTATTCCTACTGTAAGCATTGCTATAGACGCTTTCTCTGGTCCTATCGTGGTTGCTATTGTCTTGTATCCTCTTGTCTTATCTCCTTGCACATCTTGTATTGCTTTGAGGAATTCTCTTGCTAGGTTAACTGTGAACATTGTAGCTGCGAACAGTGTTGTGAAAGATAAGTCATGTGGATTAACACCTGCCACTATGTATCCGTATACTATGGGTCCTGTTGTAGATAATGCTACTAGGAAATGGCTCCATGCGTGTCTACGCGTGTAGCTATATCCTATTCCTATAATCGTGTATGTTAATGCAACTATGAGAGCTCTTGGTCCTAGGAGGGTGTTTAGTGTGTTTCCAATTAACGCTAGTATTAATGAGGTTATTTTAGCTTCTCCTGGGTTTACATCGCCTCTTGGTATTGGCTTCCATGGCTTATTCATCTTGTCTACTTCTAGGTCTACTACGTCATTTATAATCATTGATGAAGATGTTAGTAGAAAGCCTGTCAAAAACCCAACCACGATCTCTAGTGGTCTTAGCTGGTAATCCGAGAAGACAAGGATTGAGAATATTGCTCCAACACCACTTAAAACAGAGTTTGGAACACGAATTAACTCGATGTAAGCCCTGTGCTTCAATAACTACACCAGGAGTGTTTTAATTGAAAGAATAGATATTAAAAGCGCTATAGAGAGGCCTAGATAACCAGGTTTATACACAAATCCACGAGCTCTGCAGTAGTGTATTGTAATCCGCCCCCAGGTGACCATGGCTTCGGGCGATTGGGAGCGGCGGGCTGAACCCCTCGGGGAAACCCCCTTGGGGCTTACACCCCCGCCCCATCAACCCCGTCTTCTACGGGAGCCCGTACCACTAGGGGTAACCCCCTAGTGGAAGGCCGCTTCGTCTCGGGGAGGAGTTCCCGCTTAGATGCTTTCAGCGGTTACTCCCTGCGGCGTGGCTGCCCGGCTATGCCCACCAGGACAACCGGTACACCAGAAGCCGCGCCGCCCCGTTCCTCTCGTACTGAGGGCAGCTTCCCCTCAAGCGGCCCGCGCCCCCCGCGGGTAGAGCCCGACCTGTCTCACGACGGTCTAAACCCAGCTCACGTTCCCCTTTAATGGGCGGGCAGCCCCACCCTTGGGGGCTGCTGCACCCCCAGGATGGGAAGAGCCGACATCGATGTAGCAAACCGCGGGGTCGATGGGAGCTCTCACCCGCGACGACCCTGTTATCCCCGGGGTAACTTTTCTGTCATGCCCGGCCCCCACCGATGGGGGCACGAGCGTTCGCTAGGCCACGGTTTCCCGGCCGGACCCCTTGTGTTCAAGGGTCCGGTCAGGCC
>JAWAPI010000005.1:0-31802 GCA_038894495.1 Desulfurococcaceae archaeon | reverse complement strand
GGTGTATGCAAGTTGAAGACGACAAATACAAAGAAATGTCCAAAATGCGGCTCCACGAGCATTGATATTATGAAAACATGGAATTTAACCTCTCCACTACCAGACCGAATGGGTAGGATAACCGTAACTATAATGGGTGTATTGAGATGTAGTAATTGTGGATACTCATGGAAAGGAGTGGTAACTAAGCTAAAAGTTGGTGGTGGTGTCGAGATAGAAGGTAAGGCGACAATAATGGAAGAGGATAGGAAACCAAGAGAGATTGTCTTAGACCTAGACGAGATACTAGGAGAGAATTGAATGGGATTTGGATGAATGAGAGAACTAAGCACATTGCTTTGACAATTATAACGATTGCAATGCTCATAGCAATCATTATTTTTATCTATTACTCCTACTTGGTTTCCCCGGTAATAGCGGTAGTAAAGGGGGAAAGTATGCTACCGCTATTTAGAGAAGGAGATCTAGTTTTTATCAATAAAGTTAAGCCTGATGAGGTCAAGGTAGGTGATATTATAGTATACAGCACTAGAGGGGGGTCTCTTATAATTCACAGAGTAATAGAAGTTGTGGTTGAGGATAATACATACTACTACGTAACAAAGGGGGATAACAATACCTTCCCCGACTTTATTTACTTTGAAAATGGAAAAGGGATACCATATACCAGGGTAGTTGGAAAAATTCTAACTATTGGAGATAACGCAGTTAAAATACCGTATATAGGTCACTTAGCATTAATATTTAGAGGAGGATAGTTACAGGTCTATGTCTTTAACGAGAAATAGTGTTTGATAACTTCTTTCACATAAGCCCCTGTTGATCGTAAATCACGTATTTCGGAGAGGTATTTCTCAAATGTAATGTTCTTTCTACGGGCCCACTCCTCATATATTCTTAAGATATTTTCATATGCAGTGTAGTGTATTTTGCACAGTCCTTTACTGTGTTCATCCCCTCTACATGTAGGTACAATGCATTTTTTATAGTTATCTATGAGAGATAGTTTTTTAGCTAAGTGTAATCCTACATCATCAATGTTTTGGTTAAATAAACCTATTAGTTGTTTAATAACGCTTCGTGCTTCGTTTATAACATCTTCTCTTCTTTTCCTCCCTTTAATTATATCGTTCATAAGTATCTCGAATTTCCTCGTTAATTCAACGCTCACTAGATCTGGGAAAAACGTTGATATCACTTCCACCACGCCGATACCGAGATCTGTGATCTCAACTCCTGATCTCGTACTTTTTAAGTATCCTCGATCAAAAAGTTTTTCGATAATTAGCGCGCGTGTTGACTCAGTCCCAATCTCCACTTTCTCCATCCATCTCAATATATCTATCTTCTTTAATCTCGCAGGTGGTTTTGAATAGGATTCACGGACATTTATCTTGATAATCTCAACTCGTTCCCCCGCCCTCATCGTAGGTATTACTTTACTTGATGGTGTGTGAAATGGATAGTAGTAGAACCAACCAGGGGTTTCAACGGTTATCCCAGACGTAGTGAATACATATGCTTGGTCAAGGGTTGAGAGCTCTGCTTTAACCTGCGATACTATAGCGACTTGCGCGAATGTAGCTAGGAATCTCCTGACTATTAAATCATACAATGCCCATTGTTCTCTAGTTAGATTCTCTGGTAAAACACCTGTTGGATAAATAGCCGGGTGTGCAGGGTCCTCTTTCTCGCCCTCTCGTGGTTTTAATCTACCCCCTGTCTCGCTAAGCAATCTCGAGATTAGTTTTTTGTAATCACTTATCTTTGTTAATTTATTTAGTATCTCATGATAATTAAGTGTTGGAGGTAGTTTTTGACTATTTGTTCTTGGATAACTTATTAATGCCTCTAAATAAAGTTGCTCAGCGATTTCTTGCGTTTTTATCGGGCTGAACCCATAGATTTTAGAGGCTTCCTCCTGTAGATCACTTAGATTAAAAGGGGGTGGTGGGTTGTATTTTTGTTTGTTTACACTATATGATCTAACGATAATATATCTTGATTTCTCTAGTTTCTCCTTGATAATCAACGCTTCTTTCTCTGTTTCAACTGGATTTCTCAAGTAGTCAGCATTGAATTGTTCCCCGTTTTTCTCTAAAACTAGAGTTATTGAATACTGAGGTATTGGGATGAATAATCTCCTTTTATTTTCGTACTCGGAGATATATTTCAATGTGGGTGTTTGAACGCGTCCAGCGCTTAGTACTATTTTTCTACTAGTGCTTTTGTATATTGAGTTCATTAATGCTCGGCTTATGTTTATTCCCCATAACCAGTCTAATTCATGTCTACAGAGACCTGCCTCGATCATGTTGTAATCAAGTGATGTCAACTTATTAAATGAATCCCGGAGTTCTTGAGGTGTTAAACTAGAGAACCTTGCTCTATATGATCTAGTCTCGTCTCCTAAGTACTTGATTAACAAGAATCCAATTACACTGCCTTCTATATCGTAGTCGCATGCATTAATGTAATAATTACATGTTTTAAATAGAGATACAAGGAGATCGTAGTAAGATTTGACATATTTTCTACCAGGATCTGTTTTGAAAGCAGGGGTCCAGGTATACTCAAATACAGGGTACCCAGAGATATTGGTGTGTAAGGTGTATAAATGACCTACTGCACTAGCAATTATGACTGTAGAATCGTCTTTTTTGATCACATAGTAGGGTATGTTATTGAATCTCATGGTTTCAAATTTCAACGATAGAGCCTCTGCTATTTTTCTAGCTGCTTTTGGTTTTTCAGCTATGATAAGGATTTTTCCACGTAAACCCCATATATTATGGTAGGGTCCCATGCTGGTGTTTGATCTTATCATACTATTCATAACAAGTTTACCCATTCCATGGTATTATATAAAAAGCTATTTCTCACAGTATTGGGATAGGGAAAGTGAGCACAAGTAGAACTAAGTAGGTTAATATACACCAAGGACATTTTGAATTATCATATTGATTTGCAACACCCGGATGGCCATGTCTACCAATTACCAAGTAGAGAATGATGGAAAGGATCCCGAGGCTTGTGTAAATCAACCCAGCACCATAAGCTAATTCAGCAATAGTTCCAACTGAGAGGAGAATAAGGGGGATCAGTAAACTTATCTTAGCGAAAATTCTATTACTTACAATACTTCTCACTACATGTCCTCCATCAAGTTGACCTATGGGAAGTAGATTTAGAAATGTAATTATATAAATAATGTATGATGCAAAGAACAATGGATGTATATAGATAGATCCTTCAATACTTGCTAGTTTAATTAGTAAAATAAACATTAAACTAGCGAACTCAACACTCGCTACTCTCCCGCTTTCAATTAATTGCTCTAAGACTTCACTTGGGATAATAGGTGATAAATGAACCCCTATCACACCTATGATTGTTGCCGCTATGAACCCAGCTAATGGACCAGAGATCCCTAGTTTAGCTAGGTCTTTTCTCGATACAGGAGGTGTTTTAACAAAGATCACGGCTCCAAGGGTCCCCAGAAATCCTAGTTGAATTGGAGGAGCTGGTATCAAGATTGGTCCATCAGCTAGAATAGAGCTTCTCTTACTAGTTAAAAGATGTCCCAGCTCGTGGGATAGTAGGATCCCTAGAAAAACCACTACATATAGAAAGGACTCGAGTAGTAGCTGTGTAAAGCTAATCTCAACTCCCAGGGTTTGATATAGCTTTTGGAAAAGTCCATAACCTGTTAAAAATACGGTGATGATTGTCAAGGTAGAAAGTATCCATCTAAATCCATACAGCTTGCTAACCTTGCTTCTATACTCCGTTAACCTAACTATAGGAACATGGGTTTTCAGCTGAGCTATTAAAACACTATGTTTAGTAAGTAGCTCATTATAAAACTCTCTAAATAGAGATTGATCTATTGGTTTGTCGAGAACAAGGTCTATGAAGTGATAGTAGTCTCTATACTCTACGACCGATATCCCAGCTCTCGAGAATAGATCCAAGATATCTTTTAATTTCTGGTGTAATGAGTTTGTTGACTGGTACAATCTCGTATCCACCACTCTCTCCAGGCCTCAATATAGACATTGGTAATATGTTGTTAATTAACTCTAAAATTGATATATAAACAGGGTCTTTTACCTCTACATCTGATATATCAAGCAATGGAGGACTTCCAAGCGATAACTGAAGTGCCCTTACGCCAACAACTCTTGCTATTTCAAACCTGGTGAGTCTTTTACTAATGACTTTTCTATATGTCTTTATCAGCGAGCTCAATGCGTAATCACCATTATTAGTCAAGAAGAGTTAAATATACAAATAGGATTTAAAAATTAAAAACAAATGGGTCTAATAATGATCTTTTTACTCTCCTAGAACTCTGGTCTAGGCCCCATTTCTTCTGGTGTTTCCTTCTTTTCCTTTTCTTTCTCTTTCTTTAATGGACTAGCAGCAATTATATCATCTATTTTCAGAAGAGTTATTGCAGCCTCTGCTGCGGTCTTTATCATTGATTCCTTTACTAGTAATGGTTCAATGACATTTCTACTTACCATGTCTTCAACTACCTCTCCAGTCGTTACATCAATTCCAGCATTGATCTTTTTCTCAGCGTGTAATTTTCTAAGCTCCATTAAGATCTCTAATGGATCTTTTCCACATGATGATGATAATATCATTGGAACCTCTTCGAGAGCCGATGCAAATGCCTCTATAGCTAATTGCTCTTTGCCCCCTATCTTGGCTGCATACTCTCTTAGTCTCATAGCGATCTCTATTTCGACAGCTCCTCCACCTGGGGATATAGAGGGTGTCTTCATGACGTTTCTAAGGACATTTAAGGCGTCTTTTACGCTTCTCTCGATCTCGTCTAGGACCATGTCGCTCGCTCCGCGAACTAATATTGTGACTGCTTTTGGATTCTTGCATCCCTCTACGAAGACCATTTTATCATTTCCAATCTTTCTCTCTTCTACTAGTTCTGCGTATCCAAGATCCTCTGGTTTTAAATCTCTTATGCTACTCACTATTCTTCCTCCAGTTGCTCTCTCGAGTTTCTCTAGATCGCTTCTCTTAACTCTCCTAACAGCTAGAATACCTTTCTTAGCTAAGAAATGCTGAGCAATCTCATCAATGCCTTTTTGACAAACTACGACATTTGCTCCTACCTCTGCTACTTTGTCGACCATTTCCTTGAGCATCTTTGACTCTTCATCAAGGAATGCTTTTATCATCTCGGGACTAGTTATGTTGATCTTCGCGGTTATTTCTGGCTTCTCCACCTCGAGTGGTGCATCAAGTAAAGCTATTTTTGCATTTTCAACTCTTCTTGGCATACCTGGATGGACCACTTCCTTGTCTAGAACTATGCCGTAAACAAGTTGTGTATCTAATACGTTTCCGCCTTTCTTTTTCTCGATTTTAACATCGTCTACTCTGAACTCTCTTGTTCCATCTGGTTTTTGCTCGGATACAGCGAGCGCAGCGTCTATAGTTATCTCAGTGAGCTTTCCTGATATAACATCGCCTCCGACATATTTACTTGCTATGGCCGTCTTAACTACTTTTCTAAGCTCATCTCTATTGCCTATATCTACTGAGATACCAATCTCTCTAAGGATTTTAATTGACTCCTTTAATGCCTTTGTATAACCCTCAATAATTATGCTTGGATGTATATCTTGGTCTAATAATTCTTCCGCCTTAGCTAACAATACACCGGCGAGCACTACAGCGCTTGTTGTGCCATCTCCCACTTCCGCGTCCTGTGCTTTGGCAACCTCTACTAGTAGTTTAGCTGCGGGGTGTTGAACTTCCATTTCCTTGACAATGGTTGCTCCATCGTTTGTTACTGTTACATCGCCGAAGCTATCCACAAGCATTTTATCTAATCCACGTGGACCTAGGCTTGTTTTTAGAACCTCGGCTAGAGCCTTAGCAGCTGCTATATTTGATCGTAGAGCATCTCTACCAACTGTCCTCTTGGTTCCCTCCTTTAGTATTAAAACAGGTATTCCATATAATGCCATGGTACCACCTATGTAAACCCGATTAATTCGTTATCTAAAAGGGTTCTATATAAATTTTCTTACATCAATCATATAAATGTTCATGACTAGAACTTCTCGAGACCGGGGTTTATAACTCAAAGTCGGACCAGCTTAACATGAATATTACCCTGAAAGCATAACAAAGTAAATAAGCATTGTTCAAGGATGTATTAAATGTATGAGTTAAAATCTAAAGAGGAGTTTTCGCGAGCCTTAAAGGGTAATGAAGTTGTGTTAATAGAGTATTATGAACCAGAGAATAGGGATTGCGAGTTAATGACACAATCTATGAGAGAGTTTTACAAATACGCTGATAGAAACATCCTATTCTGCAGAATAAATACAAGAGATCATCCCGAGATCGCCGATGTTGAGTCAATACCAGCTATTAGAGTATACTATAGAGGGGAACTAATATTTGAGCAGCTCGGAGTTCTAAGCACAGTGGAGCTTACAGTGAAAGTAATGCGAAGAAGTATAAGAGAAGTTTTTAGAAAGCATAATATAGATCTAAGAGTGTAAACAATTCCTAAATTGGTAATTCACGTGAATTAATTTCTTCAATTATTCGTGAGATCTCGTTTTTCCTTAGGTAAATCATGTATAAAACTGGGTTTTCAAGACGAGCTCTCTTTGATCGAGGATTGTATACCCCCTTCTCCCCAACTAGAACATAGCCGTGTTGAAGAACTTCATTTAATTCAGCTATACTAGCTGTTTTTAAATAAATAATGAATTTATCCTCGAACTCCAGAAGTTTCCTAATATAGTCATCCGTGACAGTTGCTCCACATATTAGACAATATCTCTCGGGTGTAATTGACTTAAATCCACATTTAGGGCAATCTAGTAAACTTCTTGGGCCGTTAGTGTTCCATACACTACGAACGATATCGATAAGGTCTTCTCTGTTTTCTTTTATCGCTATTTTATATAGCCTCTCAGCGTCTTGAAGTATTGCTTTCCCACCCCTTGTTACAATATATTCCAATTGTTTATGTGTTAACTTATCTAGCTCCTTCAATAACTTGGAGACTATGTATTCATTGAATACATGTATATTTCTCTTGATCTTCTTAACAATTGCCTCTGCTGTTGGCTTACTACTATAGCTAGAAGCAACGGTCTCGGCAATCTCTCTTATAATCTCTCTTGCTTTATCTACTGGTAGTTGTAGCTCACTAGTTAACATGAATAATGTGTCTAATTGTTCAAACACATCCTCCACTAGCTTATTCACATTTATACCGCTGGTTTTCCTTAAAGGAGTAGGCTTCCTGCCCATAGGTAGTTGCATAGTAGGAGTCGTGGTTATGTCTGGCTTAAAGGTAGGTTCTCTCTTCACTCTGGCTTCTTGTTTCTTCTTTGGTTTATTTTTCTCCTGTTCTACTTTTTTCCTAGGTATGACGACCCCCTAACTACATGAAACCAAGTTTAAACACGTTAAGTCGGACTACTACTAGTCTGTTTCCTCCAATGCACGGCTAATCATGTAACTCAAGACGAGTTTACCTATGCTTTTCTTGCTCTTGATACTGGAGAGGTATGTAATGACTTCATCTAGTGTGGCCTTGTTATTAAATACCTCGTATTTAACTATATGTGCTATGTTGTATAGTATCTTTTCATAGTCATATTCTGATTCAACTTTATCTCCATAGTATTTATCGATCAGCTCATTAACAATATCCCCTATGGTGTTCTCCACGCTGTCTATTAGTTTTCGTCTATATTGTGCCCGCATGTTTAAACCCTAGTCGTAAATCCCTATTTTTTAAGGAGTTATTAAAAATTAGCATCTCTTTACTTAATAGGTTGTAACAGAGCTTAATCATTTCATATTCATTGAGTGATTCACGATACTCGTAGAACAATAAACCACCGCATTTAAGTCCGTAAACTATTGGAGATGTAAATATTGTTATTACTCTACCATTATGGGATACTCTTACACCATTTACTGCTTCATGACCTCTAACTATGAATCTCCCCTCAATAAACTCCAATGCTTTATTAGTAATAGATGGTCCATAGAGCACACCCGCTCCTCGAGGTGATGTAGAGTATTCTATATCGGTATCAACTGGATCGCTCCATAAAACATCCTCCACAATATCTCTACAATCCTCACTCGCTCCTGCTGTGAAAGCTTCATGGAAAGAATTGGCCCTTAATACACGGAGAGGTGGCCCCCCATGCAATGCTATGAAGTGATTCTTCTTGTAAGCTACTAGTGGGAGGTTATCGAATAAGTTAATTGATAACTCGTATAGACTTTCACCACTTGTAGAAAACCGGCTTCTTAACTCTAAGGGGTAATCATGGGGATGTGGTATAAGCCATCTTGGTGGTTCATGATTACCTCTCAGGAGTATTACTCTATCTTGATACGTGTTTTTTAATTTAAGGAGAAATGCTAGAGTCTCTACTTGCATATAGCCACGATCAATGTAGTCTCCTAGAAATATAAAAATAGAGTTTTCAAGTAAACCCCATATCCTATTCATTACATCTAATAGGGTATAGTAGTCTCCGTGTATATCACCGATGAAAATGAAGTTACCGTTGTAATGGAGTTCAATTACATTGTCAATGAATAAGCTGTTAACAGGGTTTTTCCTCACTGTATCTATTGACTCCTCGAGTAGTTTTCTATATAAGTCGTAGGATTGTGATATTAATACTGCTTCCTGATTTAATTTTTCTAGCTCGGGATTTAACTTCATATTATTCATAACTAACTCCTAGTATGTGGTATAGTGTATATGCGCTACTATCTACACGTGGGTGTCCACTTCTCTGCTCTATTATTTTCTCGTAATATCCCCATCCATGAACTATTGATAATGCAGGGTTTGTGCTCAATAGGTGTATTTGCCAATAACCAGTAAAGAGACCTGCATCTAAGAGGTTTTCTAGTATTTTTTTAAGGTGATCTATGCTCGGAGTCCACGTAGCTAATATCATATAATCACCATTATTTCTTATCACGTAGTTTTCTAATAGAAATCGACGCATATGGGAGTAGTAGTGGTAACGTATATTTCTAACACCTATTTTATTATTGATGTATTCTATTATATCTCCGCTATTTCTCACTTGAAGTAAGGGAGGATTGTATAAGCGGAATATCTCGAATATAGCTGTTATGTCTATTTGGTCAATGTCTAAAGCTGGCTTGTGGTATTTATTGAATTCTTCGAATTCAATCTGGTTACTTTTATTAGAGTATCTAGGAACCAGGGTCTTGGTTATTTGATCACATAGTTCAATACCACAAGTTGAGAAGTTTACGTGTTCTTCTACAAATTCACATTCACCCGCTATATAATCTATTTCTACAGGTTTTCCAACGTGAGTTAGGAATCTAGTTATGACTCTTGGTTTTTTATCGAAGCATGATTCTTTAACGAGCTGGTGCTTGTATAGTATAGCTACACTACATGGAATTGGTAGAATTTCAAGGGGAATTACTATATGCTTAGAAATAATTCCTTTGTTCAGGTATCCACGTACAAGTCTTGAAAGTTTCTGGTAATCTTCGCAGTTAGTGAATTTACATACTTGACTTAGTTTTCCAAACCTGTTTAAGGCGTATGCAATCATCACTGCATCCGGTTTCAATGTAACCACATCTATGACTAGTTAATGCATGCTCTTATCGCACTGATATCAGCACGCTCGTGCTTAATCATTTTATTCATGTAACTGAGTATCTCATCATTGGAGAGCTCGGTCAAATGCCTTCTAATCATTGTTCATTGTCGGGAGTACTCCTCATTGCTCCGTTACTGTATATTCGTTAAGTCCCTTAATTTAATTTTGACTCTCTCTGCAACGACCTTCCCATCTATTTTACCGCGAACTATTTTCATTACCTCACCCATAACTATCGAGAATGCCTTATCAGGTCTTGACAATATCTTTTCTCGATTTGAGTTAATTATTCTCTCCACGAGTGTGTCGAGCTCGCTTAGCGTGGGTTTCTTTAATTCAAGGGTTTCTATCGCTTCATCTACTGATTTACCAGGGTTGTTTGCAAGATAAGCTAGGAGATCTGGTATAGCTTCCTTAGCGATCTCTCCATTTGAGACTTTTTCAACGACTTTCTCTATTATAGATTCGTCGAGATCATCTACTGGAACACCATCTCTACGTAGAGAAGGAATAGTATTTACTAGAATACTAGCTATAACGGTGTAGGGAATTTTTTCACCGTATTTACTCGCAAGGTAGTCGTATAGATCAAGTCTTAGATCATTTATCAAAGCACTTGCTAGAGAATTACTTAATCCATGCTTTTCAACTAGTCTCTTATAGATAACATCTGGGTGTTCTGGTAGGTGTTTAGTGGACTTGTCTAATAATTCCTGTGTTATGGAAATCGGTGAAATATCGGTTTCAGGATACATCCTAGCAGCACCTGGACGTGGTCTCATATACTTTGTTGTCCCATCTATATTAGCTACACGGGTTTCTTCGGGGACCCCAATAAATGCAAGACGTGCTCTTTCGATCACTGCTCTAAGGGCTTTTTCACCTTTGCTTTTAACATCTGCAACAATCACTATAGCGTCTTTCTCAGGGTCTCCACCTACTTCTCTATATAGTTTCTGGACTTCTTCGCTTGTTATTCCATATGCAGGAAGCTCATCTGTGTGTAATATGCCTCCAACACTACCCCAAACTTTTGCGTAGTCGCTTAGCTCTGTTCCAAATCTTCTATCAGGTTGTAGTTCTTTCTTTAGTAAGCCTTTGAAGCCAGGTAGTTTCACAGCTAGAACAGCGGTGTTGTCTGTTGATAGTGCCTTCTTAATTAGCTTTGACTGTGTATTGGAAAATAAATGGGTTACATCGAATATCTTATTCTCTATCTCGCTTGGTTCAACCTCTCTATTGATCAACTCGTCTTTTAGCTCTAGTAGCTTGAGTTGTCTCATAACCTCGTATTCTACAACTCTAGGTATTAGATACAGGTATTGTATACCTTTAATCTCGATCTTAGCACCTCCCGATATACTTATATTAATATCTTGTCTAATACTCCCGAGGCCGCGTTTAGCGAAGCCTGTTAACCTAATTAACTGCCCGATCTTTAGTGCTGTTTTCAATGCGAGCTCAGGTGAGTCTATATCTGGCGCTGTTGCGACTTCAATTAATGGGATACCAAGTCTATCTAGAGAATATATCACCTCGTTTTCTTTTTCATCAATTTTTCTAGCGGCATCTTCTTCTAAGCAGAGGGTTTGGATACCTATTTTTCTCCCTTCAACATCGATGTATCCCCCAATAGCAATTAACGCTGTTCTTTGGAAGCCACTTACATTGCTTCCATCTATGACGATTTTTCTCATAACGTGAACTTCGTCAACGATATTCATTTTCAAGGCTTTAGCAACTGCGAGTGCTACTATTAATGCCTCTTCGTTAAGAGGATGGGGCGGCTCTTCATCAGCCTCGACAAGGCATGAGGATCCTATTGGTGCTTCATAGGTGTATATCTTACTCTTTTTCCACTCTAACATTGCAGCTGGATCTACTTCTCCTACCTCGCTTCTAGCTGGTCTAAGCTGTCTATGGAACTTAATGTAAGTCGATGTATCCTTGGTCTCTGTTGGGCATGGACAAAATAGTTTTCTCGGTGTATTTAATTGAACATGTATCTCTAGACCTACCTTTAATCCTAGACTCTCATAGTTAATGTTCATAAATCCACCTCGGGTATAGGTCAGGTGTGTGCCTTGGATTTATCTCTCCAACAAGATTAGTTGTGAATATTTCTCTAACTTCCTCAATATCTCTTGTTAATGACCCAAGAATCCAAGATAGCTTAACATAAGCTGTCTCTGGGAGCATATCATATCCTGGTATTACACCAGCCTCGAGTAATCTCCTACCTGTGCTGTAAACATACATATCTACGTGTCCAAATAAGCATTGACTAGTCATGACAACTGGAATACCGTTTTCAACAGCTCTTTTAATAGAGTCTATTAGTTTGTTGGGGGCATGGCCTAAACCCGTGCCCTCTATTACTATCCCATGGTAGCCTTTATCCACTAGTGTCTCTATTATTTCATCTTGTAGTCCTGGGTATACTTTTACAAGAGCTACTTTATCATCGAATTTTGGCTTTAAAATAGGGTCTTTTCTACCTCGATACTCAACTATGTTACCAATTAACCTCAGTTCTTTATTTACTACATCCACGAGAGCAAGTGGCTTGTCATTTATTGATTGGAAAGCATCTCTCCTACTTGTATGCATTTTTCTAGTTTTTACTCCTCTATGGACAGTGTTGAACTTGTCGGATAGGTCTCCATGCATTACTACTACGGATTCTGCGAATGGTGCTTTAGATGCAGTTATGAAACCTGCTAGTAGATTGTATACTGCATCAGTGCTTGGTCTATCACTACTTCTCTGTGCTCCTACAAATACTATTGGAACAGGTTTATTTTGAATGGAGAAAGCTAGAGCAGAGGCTGTGTATGACATAGTATCTGTTCCATGAGCGATGACTACACCATCAACATTGTTCCTTACCTCCTCGTATACCTCTGTAGCTATTCTCTCCCATAATTGTGGAGTCATGTCTTCGCTGAAAATACTCATTATTTCCTTCGATGATATAAATGAGATCTCACCTAGTTCAGGTATCCACTCGAGGATCTCTTCTGGTTTCAAAGCCGGTGTAACAGCGCCTGTCTCATAATCTACTTTAGATGCAATTGTGCCACCAGTGCTGATCAAAGTGACCCTTGGTAGAACTGATGTAATGCGGTATTCGCCTACTTTTCCCTCCTTTGCTGATACATGGGTTATACTTCTGGAGATCTCTATGTCCTGGATCTTTTGCAATGAAATACCAATATTGTATCCATTAATGAGTTTTACTACGATTATAGAATCACTCGAGTATAGCTGGGGCCTAGGGAGCAGTAAACCACTCAGAGATGAGCCGTCTTTAAGCCGTATAATGACCCTGTCTCCAGGTTTAACGCATTTACTACTTAGAAAACTAGCTGCTCTCCCGGTATATCCATAGTAAATTAACACTACTCAGTTCACCAAGATACATTAAATTAATCTAATCTGAAAATTGTAAGGGGCTTATTTTATATATTGCTATATATAAGAGAAGAAAGCATGTACTCTTAGGTGAAAGAACAACGAAGAGTTGCATTAGCTAACTACTGTGTCAGCATGGTTTCGGATGTCTGAGGCTTTAGAAATCTTCTTACATACTCCACTCTGTTACGCACTCTGGGTGGCTTGTTTTTCTTGGGCTTTGGCGGTATTTTTGGTGTTTGGCTCCTAACTTTGCCTGCTTTTGTAAGTGAACCATGTGTAGGCATATCTAGCACCATTTTTTGATATGTAATCAAAAGTGATATTTAAATACATCTTTATTAATTTAACTCTTATTGACTGGGTATAAATCATGACAACTCAAGGTAGAGTTTATATTGTAGAAACTGTGCTAGGTATTTTCGCGGTAGACAGTGCTGGGGAAGTACTTGAATATGTCCCGGCACCTAGTAGACTAGATGATACCGTTGAATACTTAATTAACTTAGAGAGAGGAGAGCCTACTCCTATACATGATCAAATCGTCGCGAGGCTCAAGGAGAAAGGATATATTGGTATCGTTGTAGAAGACTATGCATCTGCTAAGATATTCTCACAACTAGGGCTCATCCCCGTTGTTGAGCCAGGTAATAATAGTGCTCAATATATAAGAAGAATTCTCCCAGAGCTATCAGTGAAATATGGGTTTGCAAAGACAGAGGAGGAGTTTTACAGTAGGTTACATGAGATAATGCTTGAGTATACTCGAAGAAAACTTAGAAGAGAGGCTCAGAAAAGAGACTTGCTCGCTGTTCAAGCTATTAGAGCAATAGACGATATTGATAGAACAATAAATCTATACGTAGCCAGACTACGTGAGTGGTATAGTGTGCATTTCCCAGAGCTAGATGATTTAATAAGAGAGCACGAAGAGTATGCAAGACTAGTTTACGAGCTTAGACATAGATCTAACTTCACAAGGGAGAACCTTGTTAGATTAGGGATCTCGGAGGAGAAAGCTGAGAAAATAGCTTCAAGCGCTATATCTAGTATTGGAGCAGATCTTAGTGATTTTGACCTTGAATATATCGCTGTTCTTGCAGGGATTATCTTAGATCTATATAAACTTAGAGAGACATTGGAGAGATATATAGATACTGTTATGAAAGAGGTATCACCCAATATTACATCACTAGTTGGTCCAAAGCTAGGTGCAAGGTTATTGAGCCTAGCTGGTGGTCTCGAGAAGATGGCTAAATTACCAGCAAGCACTATACAAGTCCTTGGCGCCGAGAAAGCTCTATTTAGAGCCCTGAGAACAGGGGGTAAACCACCTAAACATGGGGTTATATTCCAGCACCCGGCTATTCACAAGAGTCCGAGGTGGCAGAGAGGCAAGATTGCTAGAGCACTAGCAGCTAAACTAGCAATAGCTGCTAAGGTAGATTTCTTCTCAGGTAGATTTGTGGGTGATAAATTATCAATAGAGCTAGAGCAAAGGGTGGAAGAGATTAAAAAGCTGTATCCAAAACCACCTCCAAGGATCGAGAGACCTAAACCTAGTTACGAAAGAGAAAAAAAGAAAGGGGAGAGAAAGAAATAGCTTGATGTAAGGTGTGATAATATGAGTATGTATGTATCTATTATACCACATGATAAATATCGTGGAGTATACGTAGTAGAGCTTGAAGATGGGAGTTTAAGGCTAGCAACGAGAAACCTTGTTCCTGGACATAGAGTCTACGGAGAGAAGCTCTTTAGGCATGAAAACGTTGAGTATAGAGAGTGGAATGCTTATAGAAGTAAACTAGCTGGTGCTTTGATGAATGGTTTAAGCGAGCTCCCCGTTTCAGAGGGAGATAAAATACTCTACCTAGGAGTTGCATCTGGAACAACAGCTAGCCATATCTCAGATATCGTTGGTTTAAAAGGCAAGATATATGGATTAGACATTGCACCAAGGGTTCTAAGAGAGTTTATCATGGTGGCAGAGATTAGAAAGAACTTGTATCCAATACTTGGAGACGCTAGAAAGCCACAAGAGTATAGGCATGTTGTCGAGACTGTTGATGGAATATACGCAGACATAGCACAACCAGAGCAAGCATCCATAGTTGCAGACAACGCTGATATGTTCCTAAGAGATGGTGGATACCTACTACTAGCTATAAAAGCTAGAAGCATAGATGTTACAAAGGAACCTAGTGAAATATATCGTAGAGAGATAAATACTCTGAGAGAGCGCGGCTTTGAAATAATTGACGTAGTGCATTTGGAACCATATGACAAAGACCATGCTATGATATACGCTAAATATCATCGTAGAAGGTGAAGAATAGACTTATTCGTTTTAAACATTGATAAGGTTTCAAACTCTATATAAATCAGGGAATGGATTTTTGAGGGATGAAGAAGCCCTATCCGAGGAAATAGTAAAGATATTGAAACAAGCGGGATTTAAATCTGATATTATAGTTTATCCAAGAGATAGGAGAAGTATTGATGTTGTAGGGCATTTAGATAGAAATACATTGCTTTTAAAGACCATTGTAGATGCATCTCGGATAACAAAAGATGAAATTAATGATTTGAGGAAAACAAGGGCTGTGTATGGATCGTCAACGATGATTATAGCTATTGAAAACAACAATTTAGAGCTAGAAAACGATGTAATATACTACAAGTATAGTAATGTAATTGTCACGCCTAAAACACTAGAGAAATACTTAGCTAAGAAGGAGAAGCCATTGGTTTCATGTATTCGTGGAACCTATGTCTTGAGAATAAATCCAGAGAAGCTTAGAGAAAAAAGAGAAAATGCTGGTCTTAGCAAGGGTTTATTAGCAGATATACTTGGAACAAGTAAAAAAGCAGTGTATATGTATGAAAAAGGCGATATCTACATATCTCTAGACAAAGGTATTAAACTAGCCTCATTGCTAGGCGAGGATATCTTCGAGGAACTAGATTTGATAAGTGAAAGCATCAATTTACAAAACGATATAGAAAAAGATAGTAGTCCTAGAGACAACATCGAGGAAGCATTATATAAGCTAACCACTGTTCTTAAATGTCTATTCACGAACTTTGCTCATCTACCAATAGATATGGTTATTAAGGGAAGAAATGCAATATCAATAGTTAAAGCAGATGAAAAGAAAAAAGATACAAGAGAAAAAGTAGAATACGCTGAGAAAATCGCGGAAAACGTTAATACAAAGCTGGTGTTGATTAGATCAGGGAGAGACATACTAGAAGTAAAGAGAATAATCATGAGAGATTTGAAAAACAAGTATTAATCCAAGGATTAACTCATGTTAAGATACATTATTACGGGTAAACCAGGTGTGGGTAAATCAACATTATTCAACCATGTAATATCAATACTTAAAGAAAGCAACTATCGAATTGGAGGATTCATAGCCCCGGAGGTTAGAGATAGAGGTTATAGGATAGGGTTCAAGGTAGTAGATTTATTAACGAACGAGGAGACATGGCTTGCGCGAAAAGACTATCATAGCTCTGTCAAAGTCGGATCATATGGGGTTCTTCTGAGCGAGGCTGATAGACTGATAAAGAAAGCGCTGGAGAGCGCGATGCAAAGCTCAGATATTATAGGTATAGATGAAGTGGGACCTATGGAGCTTAAATTACCTTCTTTCAAACCATTACTATTGAGGATTCTAAATCTACAGAAGCCAGTAATACTAGTCATTCATTATAATCTAAGTGATCGAAATATATTGGAGAAAATTAAAGACGCAAAAAAGATTATAGTCACGTTCGAAAACAGGGAGAAGTTAAGAGAGAGTATTCCATGGGAAATACTACTCGAGCTTAGATCAATCTCAAAATCCTGATCAACTTTAACCCAAGTTCCTCTGGTTTAACTTCCTTAAATAATACCTTCTTAACACTATTGCTACGTGCACCATATACTATATCGATACGTGACGATGGTATTTTTAAAGATCTCGATAAATACCCTATTAAAGCCGAGTTCGCTCTGTTTACATTACTATATTCACGTGTCTTAAATACTATCTCATCATGATCTAATAATAAGTAGTTTTCGCTAGGATCACTATCAATTCTTATAGATAAAATAACTCCCCCATCTGTCTCTGAGAGATTTTTATATATTATATCAAGGATTCTTTCACGAAGTTCGTTAATTCTAGACAAGGCCTAAGACCTCATCCCTAATGTAATAATCTATTTTAGTTAATATTTCTTACTATTTGCTTACAATCTCTCGGATAGTTTCAATGAGCATGGAGTGATCGCACACAGCTTTAATACCACGTGAATCCATATGGGTCCTGGAGCATTTGACACCTTTCTCTATTAGTCTTTTTAATAAGTCATTTATTCGAGGCATATTGAATCTGTTAACTGCGCAGATTTTATCTAGTCTAATATATGGGTGGTTTATCGCATGTTCCTCTGTTATGATACTGTTTATTTTACGTGTCTTAATCGAGATCCAAGTAGACTTCTCGAGAACTTGGGTAATCTTGGTTATTAATTCGGAGCTGTATAAATTACATATCCATGTCTTGCCCATGATAACAGGACTAGATCCGTCTTTGCATTTTAATTCCTTGACCTCGCCGAGTTCTTTTATAAAACCTCTTTCTAGTGTTTTCTCACAATACCATATGTACCCGATGCAATCTTTTACTAATCTATGTGCTCTTGAAGAACTCTTATTCACCTTGAAAAACACTCTTATGTAATGCCTATATACAAGTGTTAGTAGAGGTATCGCCTCTAACTCCAGTGCAGCGGCTCTACGAGTTATAGAGGCTATTAGTAGCCTTGCAGCGGATTCTTTCTCGAAATCTACTTTTATGCAGTCACTCCAGTATCTTGTTAGAGCTTTATGTCTATATGTGCATGTTAATGGACCAGTATCTGTTGCTGTTACACCTAGATACCCGGTTTTTCCAAATATCTTCAGAGCAGAGTCTATGAAAGGTATTGGTGATCCATAAGGATCTATGTCTACGTAGTCAATAAATAAACCTGCATATACAAGGTTATTAAGTAAAGTATTAGCTTCATGATTGTATGCTTCAAGATTCTCAGTGAGGTTGTTCACTAGTATGTTCTTTTTGATATAGCTATATGCTCTTGGATCTACGTCGTTTAGAATTCCTTTCCCATTGCTTTCGATAGCGATTCTAACGCCTCGAACCCCTGACCCTGCTAAAGCATCTACAAAGTAGAACTCTTTTTCACCCATTATTGATCTAAGTAGAAGTGTTGTATAATCCCGGCTAACAACAGCTTCTGGATTGTAAAATACCGGCATCCAAGCTGGCTCTATAACACCATCAGGTCTCCTATACTCCTCTAACTTAGGTATAATGATCTTAGCTAGGCCCTCGTTGATTATTTCTTCGTGGTCTCCAATGGTTATATTCATTTGTTTACCACTTTTCTATATTAGTTCAGAATGAGAGCTCTTCGTCATTGATCCGATGGTTTACTATTCATCACCTATGAGATGAATATCTTTCTTGGGATTTATACGTGTTTCTTATTTCTTGATTTTTTCTAAGACGTGGTCAACTATTAGATCAGGGGGATTTACGCCCGTTGCTCTTCGAAGACCCTCCCAGTGAGGGAACGAGTTCACCTCAAGTATGTAGTGCTTAGAAGAGCTTAGATCAAAAGCTATATCTACTCCGGCGTAGTCTAAGCCGAGTATTTTTGTTGCTCTTAATGCTAGATTAAAGATTTCGGGTTCCTCGGATTCATTAACAGGTATTCCACTAGCTCCCTGAGCAATATTTGTTTTCCAGCTATTGCTTACTCTTTTCATTGCTCCTATAACTCTTGATCCGACGACGAAAACTCTATAGTCAAAACCGGGTTTTTCAAGGTATACTTGGTAGTAGCTTGGTATGCCAATGTCTTTAAGATTACGGGTTACATGGAAAGTTAGATCGGGATCGTTTAACAAAGCACTCCCTAGTCCAAGGCTTCCAATAATTGGTTTATAAACAATTCTTTTCTTCTCGATGGTGAATCTCATGGCTGAAAATGGATTCTCAGTTGTTAATGTCTCGGGAACTGGTAATCCTTGTAAGTGGAGTTTTAAGAGACATCTCCATTTATCTCGAGCGGTTAGAACAGCATTTGGATCATTGACAACTGGGATATTTGATGAAAGGGCTTCTAAAACACCAAGTCTCTTGAGAAATGTGCTTAGATTGAGATATAACCCTATATTTCTAAGTAAAGCAGCATCTACTTCAACGAGGTCGGACCCGTGGAATACTTTAATACCATTACTGGTAATTCTCGCATCGAGCATATGTGCTTTGAGATAAACTGGTGTATGACCTTTCTTCTCGATAGCTTCTATTAGCTCTCTAGCTGTTATGGGAGGTGTTTTCCTATACTCTATAACAGCTATTCTCACTTTAATCCCCTTACTAGAACTAATCCATAAGTTAACAGAGAGATAACAATAGATAATGCTATTAGCGATGAGTAAAGCGATCTATTGATAATAATACCTATAATAGACCCTATAGTTATCGCTAATGAGACAACTATGTATAAACCAGTAGAATCTCTCTTATCGAGATATTCATCTACTTGCCTGGTCAAGTACATGATTAATATAGCGAATAAAGCGATCCCCGAGATTAACAATGTCTGGTTGGGATAAGAGACAAGCAATGCTGTTAATATAATTACCACTATGAATAGCGAATTCAGTTTTCTACTTGATAACACTGTTTTCACCTTGCGATTTTCACTTGTAATTAGCTAATATTTTTAACGCGTTAATCTTGATAGAAAGAACGCTAAGATAGCTATATATACCATGGCTTCAAGTGGATCTACGTTTAATACGAGCTCTAATAGAGGTAGGCTCCGCAAGTGTCTTATTTCTTTTTGAGCCCGGTCATCCGTTGATAGCATCAATGCAAGCACTGGTGTTTCGATATCTAAAGCTTCATTAAGTGGTATGTATCTAGCTTCAATACCAATTTGTCTTAGAGAATAAGCTAGTAGAATCGATGAGGCTTCAAGGAACTTAGTAGATGTTACAAATAGTTCATTGTGTTTTAAAATACTTTCAAGGACACCAACATATTTTTCATATAGTGACTGAGCTATCAATGAGAAGCCTTCTTTTCCATGAGTAAATAGCCTAGAGCCTCTTGCTGGTATTTGATTTCGAAGTAGCTCCGAGATAGCGAAAAAAGACGCTAGTGTTAACTCGATCACAGTTTCTACTTTCTCGTCATCTCGACGTGATAATATCTCCACACCATAATATTTTAAAGCAGATTTTATCTGCTCTTGTCTTGGTTCGGGTGTGAATGCAATATAATCCACGTTGAGAACTCTTGCTACTTGAATAGTTTGAATTAATTTAGAATACTCGCCCGTGCTATAAATAATGATTGCTATGTCGTCTCGATAAGGTAGTAAGTAAATAGAGGACTCCTCTGCTTCTAGTAGAAGAGGGAACTTTGTGCTTTGAAACGTGAGTGAGTACCAATACATTAAACTTGCAGGTGTGTATCCATAACCAGTGTATGAGTAAGTAATGATGTTTCCACTACTCTGGGTTAAAAAATTAAGGATATTATTTGAGTATTCACGAGCTCTTATCTCAGCTTCTTCAATCTCCTTGACAACGCTCTCTATAAAACTGCTGTCTCTAAGCTTTTGCAGCAACTGCATTCTTTTTCATCCGGCTCGCTTGGTATTAGTTCTACTATACGTGGTATTAGTCTTTTAACTTTGACAACGTTTTCATTCATGGTTTTAACCACCTCCTCCGCTGTGACTGGTTTCTCAGCCCATACATCGTAGTCTGTGATCATGGCTATTGTTGCATAGCATAACTGGGCTTCGCATGCTAGGTTTATTTCAGGAACGAGTGTCATCCCTATAATATCTGCTTTGAACACTTCTTTCCATATACGGCTCTCTGCTCTTGTACTGAATCTAGGTCCTTCAATACATACATATGTTCCTCTTGTATGTAATTTAATATCATGGAACTCTGAAGCTGCCTGAGCGATTATCTTTCTCAAGTGGTCGCAGAATGGGTCAGCCATGCTTACATGGGCTACTATACTGCCTTCGAAGAACGTGTGTGGTCTAATACCCTTTGTCATATCGATGAATTGATCGGGAGTCACGAAATCCCCAGGTCTATAATCCTCTCGTAGACTTCCAACCGCTGATACAGATATAACCCATTTCACACCAAGCGCTTTTAACGCCCAGATGTTTGCTCTGAAGTTAACTCTATGTGGAGGGATTTTATGTCCTCTTCCATGTCTAGCTAGAAATGCTACTTTTCTTCCTTTCAATTCACCGACGATGATATTATCGCTTGGCATGCCGTAAGGTGTGTATATTTTGATCTCTTGTATGTTTGATATACCTGGTAGTTCATATAGTCCACTACCACCGATGATTCCAATCTCGCACTTGACTCTGGGCTCTAGGAGTATATTTATCACCTCTATTTCGCAATGTATTCGTATGTATTTCTCTCAGGATTTTGCTTAATAATCCCCTTTTCTACTAGGACCTCAAGTGCCTTCTTATAGTATAGTTCACCTACATCTATGCCATACCATTCATGGAATGAGCTTGTTATCTCGTTATATGTCCATTCTCTCTTTCCTATTTCCTTGAACGTCTCACTCAGTATTCTCTTAATGAATTGATAAGTATCTTCTAGCCTTGTCCAGGGGTACTGGAACCAGATCCATTCTGTTACTTCGATGTAGTAGAAGTCTGGTTTGAATTTTGCAACCGGGCTTATCCATTGTAAAGCAGCTGTTTTTACTTTGAGTGGGTTCCAATTCTTCTCTATATATTCCTTGGCGAGCTTAAGCGTTTCACCGGTATCGACAATGTCGTCTACGACAAGTATTTTTAATCCACTCGCGTCTATAATGTAAGGATATTTAAGTATAGCTTTTTCCTCTGCTTTAGCAGCCTCTGTCCAGTGTTGGCTTTGAACACTGAGTAAGTTCTCGACTCCTAGGAAATCACAGAGAAGTCTTGCGGGAGTGAAACCCCCTCTAGAGACAGCCACAATTATATCTGGTTTAAAACCGTTTTTCCTAATTATATCTGCTAAGTTATATGACCAATCTACTATTTCTTCCCATGTAACTAGTTTAGTCCTAACACGCACCATTATCTCACATAGATTATATAAACATGGATAATTTTAAAACATTAAACAATTAGTTATCTACGTGCTAGTATTAGTCTATATGGTGTAGTAAAGCCTCTTCCACTGTGATGTAAAAGTATCCTCGCCTTACCTAGATCCCATCCATACTTTGTATACAGGTCTTCGGTGACGTGTATTGCTTCAACTCTAGCAATAAATAACGTGGACTCTCCTAGGTCGATTTCACTTATTACCTTGCATTCGAGGAAGCCAAGCATATCTCCTAGTCCAGGTGTTTGAATAATACTGGAGTTAATTAATTGAAGACCAAGAGATTTGATCTTATCTATCTCCCTTCCTGATAAAACACCAGCTTTGTACACCGTGTCCAGGTGTTTTTCGCTGGGTATATTAATAGTTAACTCCTTTGTTTCTTTGATATTTTGATGAGTGAGAGAACCTTTCCAAATAGATAAGCCAACTAGAAAGGGTTCATCGGATAAAGGAGTGACCCATGATGCAGCCATTACATTAACAGATCCACCAGTGCTACGTGACACAATTAGATAAACAGGTCTTGGATGAAGAACGTGGTAATCAGTTGGCTCAATAGACTTGTACAATACTTATCACCATGAGTATTGAATTAAATCGAAGGAATTTAAACACCATTGTTTAAAATTACAATGGGTGCGGGGGTGCCCGAGCATGGTCAAAGGGGTCGGGCTCAGGACCCGGTGGCGTAGGCCTGCGTGGGTTCAAATCCCACCCCCCGCATCCCTGCTTTGCTAGAAAGTTAACTATGTGCTCTACTATTTTCATTGTAATACGCCTGGGATCCTGCTTAGATAGCTATTGGAGATGGGCTGTGGGGTGCTTATCTATGTAATCTTAATGCTTTTTTAATCGATCTTGTGAGTTAATGTAATTAATGTCATTGCTTCACATTTTATCCTATGTTTAAGGCTAGCTTAATACCAAGGTAGGTCTCTTTACCCGGGAACTAGGTGAATAACTCTAGAAGAATAAGTTCTCAAAGATCATCTGGGTTTTTAGATAAAACCTATCCATGAGGTATTTTAATAAAAAGCTCATGGGTAGTAGAGATTGAATATGAGATTAATTACATACGAGGAATACCTCGAGTACATAAAGAACCGTAAGGAAGTTGTTATTGAGAACACTATTATAAAGATAGGCGAGAAGCGGCAGATCAAGGAGTATCAACCCAGAGACTTCACACTAGAAACCACGACTGTTTGGAGTTTCCCCGAGAGAGGTGATTGGGCTACTCATAAAGGGGATTATAGAGGTAACTGGTCTCCAAGGCTTGTGAGGAACCTCTTACTAAGGTATACGAAGCCAAGTGAATGGGTATTAGACCAAATGTGTGGAAGTGGAACAACACTAGTAGAGTGCAAGCTCCTCGGAAGAAACGCTATAGGCGTAGACATAAACTACGAGGCTGTGATTTTATCCATGGATAGATTGAACTTCACGTATAAGCCACTCTACACAGAATGGGGGGAGCCAACCGTACTTGTATACCACGGAGACGCCAGGAACCTGGATTTAATCGAGGATGAATCCATAGATTTCATCGCGACTCATCCACCGTACTTTAACATAATACCTTACTCTAAGCAGAAGCCTATTCCAGGAGACCTCTCACAGGTCTACAGTCTAGGAGAGTACTTGAATGATATGCGTAGAGTAGCCGAGGAGAGCTTTAGGGTGTTGAAGCCCGGTAGGTACTGTGCTATACTTGTTGGTGACACTCGTCAGCACAGGCACTACGTCCCAATAGCCTTCCGGGTTATGCAACAGTTCCTAGACGTAGGCTTCATCCTAAAGGAGCATATTATCAAGGTGCAATGGCATACTAAAATGACTGAGCAGAAATGGAGAAGTCTTGTTAAATCATCCAGCGAGTGCTGGGTTGAGGAGAGTAGTAGAGGAAAAGACTTCTACTTGATTGCCCATGAGCATTTATTCGTGTTCCGTAAACTCGAAAAAAGTGAGAGCCTAGAGAAATATAATTTAAGTATTAAATGGTGGTAAGAACAGCTAGAAAAGGATCAAAATGAGAATGTTGTAGTTTCAAGTTAAGAAAGCTGTGTTCATCGCGAGCTTAATCGAGGTATTAAACCCGTCTTTCTTGAAGCCTCTTCTGTGAAGATTCACAGGATGATTGTTTTATAATATCTTTAAGATCTTTAGTGATATTTACCTTAATATAATTCCAGTGGGATTCCCTGAGTGTAAATTCTATTAAATAGACTGTTTCCCGATAACAACATGGTTTATTGATCTCTGTATAATATGTATGAGATGATCTGGGTATTGTTGTTAACAATGTGTATTGAAGATTATACATTGTGGAAATAGATTTTTACCTTGCTTAAACATATTGCTCAATTCACTTTCCACGCAGTGATAGATCAGTTATGCTTCCAACAGCTACTAGCTCGTATTTACCAGTGTATATGTCTATTACGTATATCTCTATTAAGTCTATAACTTTACCTGCTCGTGACAACCAATGTAGAGTATATATTGTAAGTTCTAGACTCGTTGACCTACTTGTTATTGTGTTGTTTGTATCTACTGTTAGGTATGAACCAGCAGTGTCAAGTATTGTTAAATTACTCTCATTCACTGGTATAAATAGAGCAACGTGTTTGGATCCATCGTGGAAAGTTAGTATTCCTATCCATATTGATATGTCTTCTTTATAGATATTCAACAAGTAGTATTTTATCATTGCATAAAGAAGTATTGATTGATCTTCACAGTCACCGTGACCTGATCTCAGTGTGTATAATGGTGTTTGAACATAGTCCTTGACAACGGTATATTCGAAGTAGCAAATCTCTGTAACTCGATCGCATATTGCGAGCCTAGGAGATGGGATATGAACATCTTCAACGTAGTTGATTTTTCTATGAACCCAGTAATACATATTCTCTATAGATTTCCATGGATTATCAGGGTCTGTGATGTTCTCTACGTAAATGCCAATTGCGTTGATCTCATTTATACGTAAGACTCGTTCAAATGCATATGGAAGACAGCAATAACTTAGCAATTCACGCGTTATATTGTATAGAGTTTTATTTAATCTCCATGCTAAGTATAGTATCCGTATATAGTTCTCTTCTAGGTTATCATATTTTGTAATAAGCTCACTATAACTCTCTCTTAGTAGTTGATACTCATTCCTTAATACACTATATGAGTTTTCAAGTAATTTATACTCGTTTTCAAGGTTCTCGTGTTCCGAGAGAAGTGCTCTGTAAATAGTGTCTAGTTCTTGGTACCTATAATTAACCTCGTTAACCTCTTTTTTAGCTTTTCATATTCTAAGGTGAGATTCTTGTGATCAATGTAAGTTTTTATACTTAACACTCCGAGACCTACCATAGCCAATGCAAGGATGATAACAATAGATCTAAAAAAATCAAAGTTCATAGTTGTCACCAAGTTAGCTATACCGTTAAAGACCAGGATAAATGTTGAGTTCTATATTATTTAGATTATTAAGTATTATCACATTCTCTCAGTGCGCCTAATTCTCCAAATTGTTACTTACTTCATTATTAATTGGTTACTAGGCACCGAGTAGTAGAAATAATGCTGTTATAATTAACCCTGCAGCTACTAGTTTTTTAATAGTAATAGATTCGTGGAGTATGATAAATGATAAGATTAACACGAATAGAACACTCGATCGATCTACAAGGGCTACCTTTGATGCTTCTCCTTTTTGCAATGCTATAAAGTAAAGGATCCATGAAGCTCCACCAGATAATCCACTGAGAACGATGTATAATATCTCGTTACGACTTAGGTCACTTATACCGCTATACCCCTTAAATACACTGAGAGACATGATCACTAATATAGTCATTATAATTGATCTAATAGTAGTCGCTAGAAGGGGATCAACTCTCTGTAAGCCAATTTTAGCAAATATTGTTGCTAATGCAGCTGTTAAGGCACTTATTATACCGTAAATAAACCACTCCTCCATTAGCTATCCCTGTTTAAAACATATTGTTTAGCTTTATATGGTAAATAAATATAATAGCATAAATTCATTTTGTGACTTGATACAGCATATCAATGTGCAATTACTAGGGGTTTGCTTACTTGGTCTTTGAGGGAGTTAAAGAAGCGTTAAAGAAGTTTCTAGGACACGAGAGATATGAGGAGGCGGTTAATCAGTTCATTAAAGATCTCCAGAGAGAGCTTATAAAATCAGATGTAAACTTGAAGCTTGTCTCAGAGATATCTAACAAGATTAAACAAAGAGCTCTGAATGAGAGGCCTCCGCCAGGAGTTTCTAAGAAAAACTGGTTTATCACCATTGTATACGAAGAGCTACTTGCTTTACTTGGTGGAGATAGAAAACCAATTATTAAACCATCTAAGAAGCCATGGATTTTTCTTCTCGTAGGACTACAAGGTAGTGGAAAAACAACTACAGCTGCTAAACTAGCTTACTTCTATAAGCTAGAGGGGTATAAAGTTGGATTGGTATCAGCGGATACTTATAGACCAGCTGCTTATGACCAGTTGAAGCAACTAGGAGATGGTATAGGAGTCCCTGTATATGGAGACCCATTTGGCAAGGACGCGGTATTAATCGCGAAAACTGGTGTCGAGTACTTTGCTCAAGGAGGATTTGATATAATAATTATTGATACAGCTGGAAGACATCACAGGGAAGAAACTCTACTAGAGGAGATGAAAGAAATAAGTAAAGTGGTTAACCCAGATGAAGTTGTCCTTGTCATAGATGCATCAATCGGACAGCAGGCTTACAATATAGCCTTGAAATTTCATGAATCAACACCTATATGCTCAATAATAGTCTCTAAATTAGATGGAACAGCAAAAGGAGGTGGTGCACTAGCCGCGGTGGCTGCAACTGGAGCTAGGATCAAGTTTATTGGAACAGGGGAGAAGATAGATGAACTAGAGATCTTTAAACCATCTAGATTCATCTCGAGAATTCTAGGTCTAGGAGATATAGAGGGTCTTGTTGAATCCGTTAAAAAAATGCAATTAGAGTTCACGGAGGAAGATGCTAAGAAGTTGATAGAAGGACACCTCAATATGAGGGTCGTTTATAAACAATTACTGAGTATCCGTAAACTAGGGCCCTTGAGAAAAATCATTCAAATGATACCTGGACTAGAGTATAAGTTGCCAGTTGATATAGACCAAAAGGAACTCGAGAGGAAAATGAACAAGTGGATCGCTATAATTAACTCGATGACCTATGAAGAGCTAGATAACCCCGAAATCGTGGATAGATCTAGAATGAAGAGAATAGCTATAGGTGCTGGTGTCTCAGTGGACGATGTGAGAGAGTTATTTAAGCAATATGATGCAATGAAAAAACTTGTTAAATCACTTAGGAGAAAAGATATCCTTAAGAAGCTTGGTATAAAGCTACCAGATATCATGGAGGAGTAGAGGTCTAGTATTGAATACGTTTATTGTTGATTAGTATGCCTAGGCAAGAAGACCTGGTATCGAGGATAATTGATAAAGCCGAGAAAATACTAGGGGAATATCCACTATGTAATGATTGCCTAGGTAGACTTTTCGCAAAGTACGGGATTGGCTTGAGTAACTATGAGAGAGGACTCTCGATCAAGACTTTTCTCGCTTTTAAACTACATGCCGAGTACACTCAAGGCTTAGTTAGTAAAGAGAGATTACATATACTTGCGAGGAATTCAGGGGAGGGGGTTTTATCCCTATATAAAAAGCTATTTAACGAGGATTTGAAACAAGATAAGTGCTTTATATGTGGAGGCGGTATCACAAGGTATTTGATAAGGGATATTGCGGAGAAAGCCTGTGAAATAATAAGGAAGCATGGTTCAAGGTCATTTGTTATTGGAATCTCAATGGATAAGTTTATCGTGAATAATGAGCTTGAGATCCTTGTTAAACATGGACTAGAGACATCGGAGTCTATTCGAAGAGAGTTAAAGAGAGAAGTGGGGAAAGAGATCAAGAGCATATGTAGTATTGAACCAGATTTTACAAGCCCAGATATAGTATTAATTATTAGATTTGACAGTGATTTCAAATACGAGGTCTTTGCTCAACCTAACCCGGTGTTCTATGAATGTAAGCTCTTGAAAACAGGCAGGGGGATTCCTTTCTACCCATTACGAAAGATCGACGTGGGTGGGAAACATGTTAAGAGCATGTATGAGATCATCGGGGATATATTTAAAGAGGCAATAGGGTCTAGGGAAATAGTAATACATGGAGTGGGTTTTGAAGGGTTGAGTACACGGATTCTAGGTCTAGGCATAGATGTAGTGATCGAGGCTAGGTCTCCACAAAGAAGAATTGACCCGGTCATGCTAGGAGAGATCGCTAAAAGTAAGACAGAGGGTAGTAATGTTGTTATCGAGATAAGATCTATTCTTAATAGAAACAGCGTAGTATACATGAAGGAGCTATCTCGGTCTGCCAGGAAGTTGTATAGAGTTTCTATATATGTACCGAATGGTATAGAACTTGGTGAACTAGATCTCATAGAGAGGTATTTCACAGGATCAGCAATCACACAGGTGGTTTCCGAGAGATCTAGTTACCCGAAGAAAACTAGGAGGAAAAAAGTGTACCTTGTTAAGACAATTCAAGTATCTAGAAGTGTCTTCGAGGCGATCATCATGTGCGATATTGGTCTTAGTATAAGAGGGCTTGTTAAGTGTGAGAGTAAAGAGGTAGTTCCTTGTTTTTCAAGTGTTTTGAATAAAACATTAATTCCTCTAGAGATAGATTTAGTTAATGTGTTGAGATAAAAAATAAAAGCCCGATTATACTACTTCATATCGCTAGAGATTTTAATTTTAATATGCTTAAATGGTGATATTCATTGGTAAAAGCACCTAGAGGATATAGGCATAGAACAAGGAAACTACTTAGGAAGAGGATTAGAGATAAGGGAGCAGTGCCTAGTCTTAGTTTATTAATGATTAAGTATAAGGAGGGTGATAGAGTTCATATTGTTACTAATCCATCTATTCACAGAGGCATCCCTCATAGACGATATCATGGTAAAACAGGTATTGTTATAGGTAAGAGAGGTAGATGCTACATTATTAAAGTATGGCTTGGTGATAAGGAAAAGACGTTATTTATTAGACCTGAGCATTTACGGCCAGCCACGCATATGGCCTCGGAGAGAATAGAGATAAATCCACCTCAAATTAATTGATCAGCCAAAATGGTGCAATACCTTGGGAACTCCTATAAACATTAAAGCGGAGAAAGTAGAGATTTTATCTAATAGCGAGGTATTAAAGATCCTCAAGGAGTATAGTGAGCGGGAGAAAGAGGTAACGGGGACAATTCCATTGCTTATTCAGAGAGTGCTAGAGTATCTTCATAAGTTTTCAAAGATTGATATCGAGAGATCACGCGAGTTACGTGAGAAGCTTGTTTCTTTTGGTTTTAAGGATGAGTCTATTGTTATGATCATGAATATATGCCCAGCCTCCGTAGATGAGCTAAGATCTCTTCTTATCCTGGAGGATAAAGTATACGAGACCACTATTCTAGAGCAGGTAGTTGCATTATTGAAAGACTACTGCTTTGAAGAAGAGTAAGATCTATCTATTTAGGTCTTTGGGGTTTTATATTGTATAGAAGATCTTCTCCTACTAAACCACATCATCGGGAAGGCTATAGGCTTGAACCATATGTATATGTTCTTGACTATCTAGAGCTTGGTAATCCATCCGATGTACACTACGAGCATAGAAACCAGCCTTTTGTTCAGGCTATTGGTGGGAAGTACTTCACGCTTCTCGAGGCAATGCCACTTATCGGTATTAAAATAGATATACTAGAGAGAGTTGATTTAAGTTATCCTAGTAAACTACGAAGAATTCTACATGTAAGTTACAATGACTTAACCTCCGTGGCGCGGTCTAACCTACCTGAGGCATTAAAGAGAATTATAATAGAGAATGAGAAAATATTTGTAGAGTTCTATAACATCGCAGAGCCTATTAACATTAGACTTCATTCACTAGAGCTCTTACCTGATATTGGTAAGAAAACAATGAATATTCTCTTAGAGGAGCGTATGAAGAGGAGATTTACCAGTCTTGGAGAGCTCCGGGAACGTGTCGGCATAGATCCTGTGAAACCAATCGTGGAGAGAGTTATCAAGGAGATGTCCATGGAGGAGAAATATTATCTGTTTGTTAAGCCAAGGGAGAGAGGGCAAATATACTTGGCATACTTGGAGAGATTGCATGGAGAGATCTTTTAATGTAGTAGCCATGAATAGGGGATTCTTACTCAAATGGACTCGGGATATTCTCCGTAGATATGGTGTTAGACCTCGAAGAAGATTAAGTCAGAACTTCGTTGTTGACCCTGTTTTAATTAATGAGATAGTCTCATACATAGATAGAGACATTGATGTAACAGAAGTGGGTTGTGGTATAGGCACCCTCACGCATGCTATCCTTACGAAGGCGAGGAGAGTTGTCTGCGTGGAGATAGATCCAAAGATGTGTGAGATCGCCAGGGAAGTTGTTAATAGAGTGGAATTCATAACTATTAATGCAGACTCTTTGAAAACACCTTTCAATACAAAAATAATTGTATCTAATACACCGTATCACATAACCTCTGACTTGATTACTAAGATTTCGAGAGAGAACATAGTTGAGAAAGCAGTGTTAACTCTGCAAGAGGAGGTTGTAGATAGACTAGTAGCTAAGCCTGGATCGAGGAGTTACGGTAGGTTAACAGTGCTAGTTAGCTTGCTATTTAATATTCAAACGGGGAGATCCTACTCGCCGCATAGTTTTTACCCCACGCCGGATGTTAATAGCCAGGTAGTTGTGTTTACTCGTAAACGAACATTTGATATCGAAATAAATGCCGTTGAGAAAACTACAAGAATTCTCTTTACACATAAAAGAAAGGTTATTGATAAGATCCTATATAATTTGCTTGAAGGCGACCGTGATCTACCTAGTTACTTGAAAAACAAGGTTCTAGGTAGGAGAATATATACAATAGAACCAGAGACTTGGCTTGAGATTGCTAGGTTTCTCAGCGAGAGGGGTTTTGTAAAATGAAAAAGTATCCGCTACTTACATTTATTGGTGATGTATATAGACCAAGTGATGATTCATGGCTAATATTAAGCTTACTAGATAAGACTAGTCCTAAGGGTGATCTATGCTTAGACCTTGGCGCGGGCTCAGGTATTCTGGGTTTATATGCATTACTAAATGGCAACTGTAAACGAATAGTATTCGTAGATGTTCACGAAGACGCGGTTGAAACCATTGTGGCTAATATAAGGTTAAATGGAGTTGTTCATGCTATTACTATCCTTAGTGATGATATAACATTGAGAGAGAGTAGTGTTGAGATCGTGTTAGCTAATCCACCTTATCTACCAATACAGAGGACTAATCACGTTGACATAGCCACAGAGGGGGGTGTAAATGGATATGAAACAACATTGTACTTTA
>JAWAPI010000004.1:0-34342 GCA_038894495.1 Desulfurococcaceae archaeon | reverse complement strand
TTTTGCACCTGAAGCATATAGATGTCCTCCGCCACCTAGATGAGTGGCAAGATCTCTTACGTTTACACTTCTGCTCCTAAAGCTCAACTTTCCATCAATTGAAATAAGGGCTGCTATATCGACATTATATCTTCCAATAAGATACGCTGCTAGAAAGCTGTTTTCTATGGTTTCGTTGCTTTCAGCGATGATCATTGTGTAGTTATTTATTCTCCTCGTCACGTGGACTATCCTCTCATTTAAATAGTCTAGTTCCTTTTCAATATGTTCGATTATTTTCGATTCAAATTCATCTGTCCATGTAATACCGTTTGCTATTCTTTTTATTACGTGTTTACGCCATTGATTACTATCTCTTCTTCTAACGAGTCTTATAAAGAAAGGACCCAGCCAGTGATTAAATGTCCATAAATCACCTGCGCAGACTCCTTTAACAATATTCTCAACGAATAAATGGTCTAGTCTAGACCTTATTGGATTAACATATTTCACTACAACGCCCGTTGCACATGTGGATTGATCTATGTAAAGATTGACACCGAGATCTCTAACATTTTTTATCCATTTTTCTTCCCATACATGGTGGTCAAACCACTCAACAGGGGTGTTGTTATGTCTGAGAAGTTTTAAGTAGTCGATGACTTCATTGTAAATAACAGGGTTTATACCAAGATCCATTATCAATATTCTTTCAAAGGATGCTGAAAGGGTTTTTTTAAGTGTTCTGTGAAGCAAGTATGGCTCTGTTATGAAAATATGCGATTCTGGGTTGTCTCTCAAGTATAAGTATATCCCAGCAGCTGCTGCTCCATCAATATCACTATGAGTAATTATTGCTTCAACCATAAAACCACCTAAATTTAACTAGGTAATTTTTAAATCTGGAGTATATAGAGTTCTATTAATGCCTTTAAAAAACAATATATAAACCCCTATTAAACGATCTAAACAAGAAAGGGGATCTAAATGAGCGAGGTTAAAACAGTTAAAGAGAGACTACTCGATTTCCTAAAACAGCAGACGAAGCCCTTAATGCCAAAAGAGATTGCTAGGCTCACAGGGTTAAATTATAATACTGTCAGAGCTAGACTACATGATTTGAGAAAAGAAGGTAAGGCAGAGAGAGTCGAAGAAGGCTGGGTTGTAAAGAAGTAATATAAAGATTTTCTAATAAGAATTTATTTTTATAATAATCCTCTCTTTTAATGGTAACTTAGGAGTCTATCATGGATGACTATAAAACTGTTTTTACTTGGAAAATGATAAGTGACCCTCTTTATGGCTATGTATACTTCAATACACAAGTCGAAGAAGCTTTAATTAATAACGTTCTCCTACAGAGGCTAAGATATATAATGCAGTTACAAACAGCACACTATGTCTATCCAGGAGCGGTGCATACAAGGTTTCAACACAGCGCTGGAGTTATGCACCTTTCAGGGCTAATGGCGGAGGATATGTTGAATAAACTTATATCGTTACATGGCAAGGAAGTTCTCGAGGGTTATGAGCCTGCCTCTGTCATTGAGGCAACGAGATTGGCTGGGTTACTTCACGATGTTGGGCACGCTGCTTTTAGTCATGCTTTTGAGCAAGGGTTGCTATGGAGAAGAGATCTTCCATTGGATCTATCTAACCACGAGAGAATAGGATTCAAATTGATCAGTATTATTCTTGATGAATATCTAGATAATGTAGAGACGAAGTATTTTCCAGGACTCAAGGAAATCCTTCATGGAATACTTGGCTTTCGCGAGCCTAAAGGACTAGTAAAGGTTTTTCGATGGATAGTTAGGGAAGGCTATTATCCAGCTGATGTAATTGATTTTCTGAGGCGTGATAGTTATTATGCAGGCACCGTTGAGTATGGTTCAATATTGTATGAAAGATTGTATAAAAACACTTATCCATTGATCGATGGTAAAAAGATCTCAATAGTTCTAGATAGAATAGCTTTTGGTGAGTTTAAGCAATACATGTATGCTAAAACCAGCATGTATGAACACGTATATTATCATAGTGTATGTAGGTCTTTTGATAGAATACTCTATGATATACTAGAGCAATTGGATGGAGAACTTGATCTAACTGGAAGAGTGACCGCAATTAATAGGGGGGATGTTAGAGGCTATTTAGAACTTACCGATGTTTATCTATATAGTGTGATGATGAACAAAGCTCTGTATGATACTACAAGGCTCGGCTACCTATGTAACAGGATAATGATAAGTAGAAAACCAGAGTGGAAGAGAGTGGGTAGAGATGTGTCAATATCCGCCATGAGGGGATTAAGAGAGATCGAGACATCATTGAAACTCATATTGGACCCGGATTATAGGGGTAAGGTATCCAAGGGTTTATTAGATAGTTTAATATCAGCTCTGAGATCAAGGAACATAGATGAGTCCGAGATATGGGTTGATTTACTAGACATAGCTCCATTACCAAAGTCCACTATATATCCAGGTAGCGAAGTGTATAATAGTAATCTATTAATGTATATTGGTAAGAAAATAGGTGGTAATATTGTAGTATCAGAGGAGTTCAATCCATTTATCGAGGATCTGCCGTTAAAGGTGATCTTCAGGGTATATGTTAAGAGAGAAAAGTACACGCCTGAATTAGAGCCCATTATATCCTCGACTATTGTTGAATACGTCCAAAGTATACTTGGTGTTGAAACATCTGATATTAGGAAGTTAATAGAGGATATATACTCAAAGTATAAGGAGAGGGAGTATTCAAAGTTTAAATTAACAGCTTAGGTGAATCTTAGTTGAGTAAACTCATGATTTACATAAAACCAAAGCTCGAGGAGTACGATGTAAAGATCTACTTCTATGGCACTGATGGGAGATTAATTAGATCCAAGGAATTCTATGGAATAAAACAAATAGTTATTAAATCACAGGAGGTGAGGATTAGTAGGCAGATATTTCATGAATACTTAGCCCTCATAGTGGAGACTATTGATCCCAGGGTAGAGACTAAAGAAGGTAGTCTTCTCTATATTCAGGGGTAATGGTTAATAGATATGCAAAGCTCGCTTGAACCACTTATATTTCGAATTGAGAAATCACGAAGTAGAAGCAGTAAGCATATCTATACAAGTAGTGTTTTTGTTTTTAAAAAAGCAATAGGTCTTATGCCGTATACAAAATGCAGTGTATCCGAGGAGAAAATCAAGTCTATTTATGCTGTCGGCGAGGCAAAGCTTGTAAAAATAAAACCTGATCACGGAGACTTCATCCTGCATGTATACTTCGTGAAGAATTATTTGAACAGGATCAAAGGATCTATAAATGTATATAACCACAGAGGCGAGCTACTATTTCGAGCTAAGTATATTAATGGATTCCTTGTGAAAAGTAAGGGTAGTTCTATTTATGCATGGCTTGTTAGATTGTTATTCGACTTATTAAAAATCCCTATCAAGGAGACAAAACTAGGTGATGAGAGATAGGCGAGTATGTATCTCTTGCTGAGAGAGTTATCCAGGCACTGAAAAAATATGGATGCTTTGTGTTCGAATCAGGAGATCTTGAGAAAATAAGGGATTTTGTTGTAAAATCCGAGATAGGAAAATTTGTGGAGATAAGACAAGTTGACAATAAGTATCCATACATTTACGCGCTAATACCATCTAAAAGAGGAATAGATAGAGAGTGTCTTTCCAAGGTAGAATCAATGCTCTCGCGAGGAGAGATTAGTCAAAGTGAATATAAAAGATACAGGAGAGAGCTTGTTGAGCAATGTATTATTAGTCTTGAAAAAGAAAGAGTTAAGGAGATAGTATCTACAATAGAGAACTATGTAACTAAGATAAGGCAGATACATTGAGACTCTTTTATTAATCAATAATATTCATTATGGTTTTAAGGTGTTGTATTTTTGAAGAGATGTCTTATGATTGCTCGGTTCCAACCACTTCATTATGGGCACTTACACGCAATTGAACACTGCTTATCAAGTTACGATGAAATAATAATCATGGTAGGAATGGCTAGTCAAAGCCACACACCTGAAAACCCCTTTACCGCTGGTGAACGTATAGAGATGATTAGAAGGAGTATGACTTGGAGAGGGATAAACCTGGCTAGAGTGATAACTATTACACTCCCCACGCTTGAGGTTAGTAAGTCAGCGGTTCACTATGTTGAGCTTTATAGTCCTAGGTTTGATGCTGTTATTACTTTGAATCCAATTATAAAAAGGATTTTCATTGAGGAAGGATATGAAGTCGTAGAGCCACCTGAGTTTAATAGGGTTCAATATAGAGGGTCGTATATAAGATCTTTAATAAGCAGGGGAGATGAATCCTGGAGAAAGCTCGTTCCACCACCTGTTTCTGATTTTATAGATGAAATAAACGGAGTTGAGCGAATAAAAATGTTATATAAAGAGAAACTTCCGGGGTACTACCTATCTGTATGAGGTTTAGTAGATGATTATACCTGAGCAATTACCAACATTTAAATGCGAAATGTGTGGTCAATGCTGTAGAATGTCTCCTATATCTGTTTTACCACATGAAGTGGTTATTCTCGAAAAGCTCGCAGAGGTGCTTAGTCTAGAGGTCAAATTTGAACCGGGATACATGTTACATGATAGTATTAGCAAGGTAAATATAGCTCTTAGCTTTGTAATGCAATTAGAGAGTGGTAAATGCGTATTTTTAAAGGAATCAAAGTGCTCTATACACAATATTTATAAGCCATATATTTGCCGGAGTTTTCCATATATACCGCGACATGTTAAGTACAACATAGATGATATAAATAAGTACATATATGCCACCACTGATCATGGATTAAGCCTTGCATGTCCAGTGGTACGTAGAGATAGAGAGTCTCTTGAGAAATATAGTCTGCGAAATACTCCATTCATTAATGTCATTATTCGCTATTACAAAGATGGATACAATGCTGCAATGGAGGCGGAAAACACTCGATCTCTCATGCTTACCTTATTGTCAAAGATCTGGCGTGAGGGATTTATTGAAATTGAGACAGCGAGGCCGCGGATGTATGTTATGAATCTATATGAGTTTTTAAGAAGATTTTACCCAGATCTACCTAATATACTAGGGATTGATAGAGTATTTTCTAGGATGAGAACGTGGATGTAGAATTTATATCTAAGGAGGAAGTATTTATTGAGCTTGAATTGCTTAGATTGCTAAGTGAAAAAGAGGTTTTGCAACTAAGTGATATAGCGGGTACTCTCGGCATCCTCGAAGTCGAAATTATTAAATTGCTAAACAAGCTTCGTGAAAACTATATTGTTATCTATGATGGAAGATCAATTAAATGGGTTAATGGAGATAATCCAGCAAAAATCAAGCCATGGGGGTGGAATTACGTTTACAGAGCCTTAGTAGGTTCAACAATGGTATCCGCGAAGCATTATCCACCATGGTCTATTGTATTGGCTGAACACCAGCTCAAAGCATATGGTAGACATGGTAAGCAATGGATAAGTAATCTCGGGGGTATCTGGATGACCCTCAAGTTCGAGGCAGGGTCTTGGCTTATACAAATTCTTCCGATAGCTGTTCCAGTTATAATATGTGATTTTCTACACAATAAGTTAGGTATTAAAGCGGGTATTAAATGGCCAAATGATATAATCGTGGATGAGAAAAAACTCGCCGGTTTCCTAGTCGAGGGTGAAACATCGGTCTCTGACAAAGTAATTATTTATCTAGGTATAGGCTTGAACGTGAATAATGATCCTCCCATAGAAACAGCCATTAGCTTAAAGACCGTTTTAAACAGGCTAGTTCCTAGGAATAGTATTATAGCATACATAGCTGGGAATATCAGTAGAATAGAGAGCAAAATACGAGATACGAAAGATATTCGTAAACTACAAATAGAGTACTTAGATAGACTGGAAACACTAGGACGTAAAGTGAGGGCATTGACTAGACACGGTGAGATCATAGGAATAGCAAAAACCATAACAGATATAGGCGACTTAGTAGTAGAAACGGATACGGGGTCTTTTAGGCTAAGTAGTGGGGACGTACTAGAGCTCAGACATTTAAAATAACACTAATCTATAATGTGGAACCTTGTCCAGAACATTAAAGGATCCTTTCTCCATAGAGCTTGAAAGATATCTTGAAAGTAAATACCCTCGCCAAGAGGTAAGGGTATTATATGAAAAAATAGAGGAATCTATGGAGCCCGAGCAAGGTCCGTTAATATATGAACTTGACTTGCCGGAACCTTTAATTAGGGTTCTAGAGAGAAGAGGCATCAATAGACTATATAGATTTCAATATGATGCCTATAAGCATATATTAAATGGGAGAAATGTAGTTATATCAGCTGGAACAGGAACAGGAAAAACGGAGGCCTTTTACATACCAATCGCTAAGAAAATACTAATAGATGAAAAACCTAACCCACGTGTATTGCTACTTTATCCAACCAAAGCACTTGCTAGAGATCAGGTGAAGAGGTTCACTGAGTACACTATCTATGGTAAACTAGGTGTTAGAATTTACGATGGAGATACACCAGTAGATCAGAGAAGGAGAATTGCATTAAATCCACCTCCTGTTATCGTATCAAACCCCGATATGTTGCATATAGGCCTTATTTATAGTCCCTATATCGAGAGGTTTGTTCTCCATTCGGAGATCATGGTATTCGATGAGCTTCATGTGTATGAGGGGGTGTTAGGCTCACATCTACATCATTTAATTAAAAGAATTAAGTTAATTAAGGATACACCGTTTCAGTTCATTGCTTCATCGGCAACTATAGGTAATCCACGCGAGTTCGCCGAGAGTTTATTTGATGAGAGCTTTGTTGAAATTCGTGGAAGTGTAAGTAGAAAGGGAAAAGCAGTTCACTTACTTGTCTCAGCAGGGTATATGAGTAAATGGAGTGTCACTTCATCCATAGCTAAGTTTCTAGCGGATAATGGTATGACTTTTATAATTTTTGTTGATAGTCAGCAATTAGCGGAACTTCTTGCAAGTATAATCGAGGTAAGGCATAATATCGAAGTTGCAGTTCATCGTGCAGGCTTACCTCACGAGTTTAGAAAGGATATTGAAAATAAACTAAGAGAAGGGAAATTACAAGGGGTTGTCTCAACACCTACGCTTGAACTTGGTATAGATATCGGCGTACTTGATGCTGTTTTAATGGGTAATCTTCCACCTTCATTTACAAAATACTTACAAAGAGCTGGTAGAGCTGGTAGAAGAAGAACAGGCTATGTGATCACAGTGCTAGGAGATGATCCAATAGATGCTTACTACTCGAGGAATCCAAACTTGTTTTTCCAGCAAGGTTCATTACAAAATGTAATTGAACCATTAAATGAAGAAGTTATTAAGCTACATCTTGTATCCTATATGCTGAAAGCAGGTAAAACAAGAATCAATACATTACCATTTATATGGAGACTTGTCATTGATCATTTACACAGGGAAAGAGTGATCAAGAAAATAGACCCATATATAAGTATCATATACAGTCTAGGAAGAAAATACGTAAGTGAAAGAGGGGGTATCAGAACACATGGAGAAGCCATTGAGATAATTGATGTCGAGACTGGCGAGGTGATCGGGACAAGGGAATTACCGATCGCTATATTAGAGCTCTACCCCGGAGCCGTATATTTTTACATGAAGAAACCTTACAAAGTAGTTAAATTAGACTTAAAGATTAAAAGAGCACTATTGAAAAAAACAAGCGAGGAGCTATCTTCTTATACAAAACCGCTTTACACGGTAGATGTTGTGGACTATGATGCTATGGATACAAGAGAGAGTGAATTAGGACTCAGGGTGATCTATGCTAAAGTATTATTAGAGAACAGCATTGATAGCTATATTGTGAAAAGCATCTATACTGGAGAGACAATATCACTGAAAGGCCTTCAACAGCCTGTTACATACCAATATTTGACCAAGGCTATTGTCTTTAAAATTCCCGCTCCCAGTGGATATCGCGGAATTGATGCGGCAGAAGCGTTTCACGCGATAGAACATGCATTAATAGAAGCTGCTAGAATTACATGTGGAGCAAGCGATACGGATCTCGGCGGTATTAGTTATCCAAGTGGAGATATAGTGATCTATGATACAGCTATAGGTGGATCAGGCGTTGCAAAATCCCTTTATTTGAAACTTGAGAAGACAATCGAGATCGCTTATGATATTATGAATAAATGTAAATGTAGTGATGGATGCCCTCGCTGTATATACACACCTTATTGTGGCAATAATAACAAGGTGCTTTCTAGGAGAAAAGCTCTATATGTCCTTGATCAATTATATAGATCAAAGAAACCTGCATTTATTACTCCACTTGAGGAAAAACGCGGTAAACCCATTGTATAACACTTTTAAATAATTAAATATAACATAAAAATTAATAACCATGTGATATACGAGAGTGTTAATCTATGGATCACTACGATTCAAGAATCATAGTTACTGGTGGAGCTGGCTTTATTGGAAGTCATCTTGTTGATAAGTTAGTTAGTATGAATCACTATGTTAGAGTTATTGATGATTTATCATCTGGTCTGATAAGCAATATAATACACCATATAGAAGCAAAGAGGGTTGATTTCAAAAGAGGAGACTTGAAAGATAAAAATTTGGTTTTGAAAAACTTCGAGGATGTGGATATTGTATTTCACTATGCAGCAAACCCCGAGGTGAGAGTTAGTACAACTCACCCCGAGATTCATTTCAATGAAAACATTCTTGTAACATTTAATGTCCTTGAAGCAATGAGGGTTAAAGATATAAAAACAATTATCTTCGCATCTTCTAGTAGTGTTTATGGCGAGCCCGAGGAGATTCCGGTCGATGAGAAAGCCGAGATCAAACCTGTAAGTGTATATGGAGCTAGTAAAGCAGCTTGTGAAAACCTTATATATGCATATAGCAAGCTTTACGGCATTAAGGCAGTTGTATTAAGATACGCCAATATTATAGGGCCGAGGCTTAGACATGGCGTTATATATGACCTTCTCATTAAAATTACAAGAAATAAAAATACACTTGAGGTATTAGGAGATGGTATGCAAACAAGAAGCTATCTACATGTAAAAGACGCTGTGGAGGCAACAATAATTGCTTGGATGAAAACAACAAGAGATCATGAAGTATACAATATTGGTAATAGAGATTGGATAACTGTGAGGGAGATTGTTGAAGTTATATTAGATGTTCTTGGATTGAAAGGTAAGACAGAGATAGTTTATAAACCCGTTTTACATGGTGTTGGATGGCCTGGGGACGTTAAGAAAATAGCTCTTGATATATCAAAGATCACAGGCATGGGATGGTCACCAACTATGTCATCGAGAGAAGCTGTATATGATACAGTAAAAGCATTAATGTCTGAGCTTAGATATCATCTTACTCAGTAGTTATTACATATGTAACGACATGTATTATTTAGATGTCTCTGGGCGGATAAGATGCTTGATATAAAGGCAATTATATTAGCAGGTGGGCCAGGTTCAAGATTTCATCCATATACGGAAATTATACCAAAATCCATGGTCCCCGTTGGGAGGCATGAAAAGCCAGTGCTCGAGATAATTATTAAATGGATCAAAAGACATGGTATTGGAAAATTCATATTTCTAGTTGATTACAAGTGGAAATACATATATAATTACTTCGGCAATGGCTCTAGGTTTAACGTCACGATAGAGTATTCTCATGATGATCAAAGAGGATATAGAAACACTGGTGGCGCGATCTTAAAAGCACATAGAGCAGGCATGTTCAAAGATCGTGCCTTAATTTGGTATGGGGATATAATAGCGCCTATTAATATCAATGCGCTTTTAAAATACCACGAGGATAGAAAAGCGGATTTAACACTGGTGGTAACAAGTAAATACAAAGTGCCCGTTGGAGTTGCCCAGGTATCAGATGATTTTAGAGTTGTGCAGATGGTCGAGAAACCTGAACTAGACATATCAGCAACAATTGGCGTGGGCGTAGTCGAGGAAAACGTATTCGAAAAAGATATTGAGAGTATATTAGGAAAGGATTTCGATTTCATGGGTAACTTTGTTCCGTGGTTAATATCTAGTGGGTATAGGGTATATGCATATATCTATGATGGTTTGTGGTTTGATGTAGGTAGCCTAGAGAGATATAAAAAGATAAACTATGGAGATCTCTCCGTGTTTGATGATGTTGTTCTAGATTGAGATCCAAATGCTCTATCACCAGCGTCTCCAAGCCCAGGTACAATATATCCTTTGCTGTTAACCTCTGGATCAATAGCCACAATGTACATTTTTAAATCTATATTATGTTCTTCCGATAACTTCTTTAATTTTTCAATAGCTATAGGAGTCGCTATTACAGAGGCGATGTAATATCTTTTTGCCTTACACACTTCTAATAATTTATGTAAAACTTTAACAATAGTTGATCCCGTTGCAACCATTACATCGCTTATTATTAATATGTTGTTTGGTTCAATATTTGGTATTTTAATATATGATATTTCTATGTCAAATTCGTAATTACGCATACCTTTCTCTTCAACACGCCTAGCAGCTATGACACCTTGCTTAGCACTATAAAAGATCTTTATTAACCCCTCCGTGAGAGGCCAGGCAGCTCTTAGAACAGTTATTATAACTGTATTGTCTAGATCTTTTATTTTGTTCATCCTAACTCTAGCACCTAGAGGAGTCTCGATTTCAACGTTCTCAACTTCATAGTCTTCTATGATCTCTAGTCCTAGTATCCTACCTATTCTCACTAATCCTTTGCGAAAATCTATTTGTGAAGTGTTCTTATCTCTCAGTGTTGTAAGTATACTTTGAGCATACTTTCTATTGACTATGTTTAGGCTAAACATTTGACCCTCATAAACATAAGGAATAAAGGGTTAAAAGAGATTTACCAAGGTTTTTAGTTAAATGTCGTAATGTTTAAAACCTTATTTATTGAGATTTACGAAAAGAGGCTAAGCCGGTGATTAGTTATTGTTAATGCTTCGGGAACGAACATTACGAGATCACTATTAAATACTAACCTGCTTCAAGCTCATGCTATATATAGGCATGCTTGTCCTAATTGCAATGGATCCATATCGGATTTAAGACTATTACTTAAACTCCCCTGCGAGAAATGTTTACCCGATGAGGCTCTCATGGAGATAGTAGCTAAAACAGATCTTCTGGGTAAATCCAGAATTGAACGTCTCAGGAGTATCACTCAATACTTGAAAGACCAAAGATATCTACGTGATATGATTAGAGAAGAAGACGAATTGGAAAAAATAGAGAACTTCTTCAAGGACGCGACGAGAGGACTCAAGATGTGGAGTGCCCAGAGAACCTGGGCTAGAAGACTTATAAGAGGGGAGTCTTTTAGTATTATAGCTCCTACAGGAACAGGTAAAACAGTATTCTCAATTATTGCAGCCCTGTACAAGGTTATTTCGAGTAGGGAAAATCAAAGAAAAGTTTACTTGGTTTTCCCTACTACTCCTTTACTACTGCAAGCTTTTAAGAAATTAGTTGTATTCTCAGAAAACCTTGGTCATAAGATATGTAGCATGGATAGCTGGAGTGAGAACTGTATAAGAGTGATATGTATACATGGAAAACTTAGGAAGAGAGAGAAAGAATTCTATTATGATAAACTAAGAAATAATGATTTTGATATATTGATGTCTACAAGTGCATTTATGCATAGACATACCGATGTCATTCCAAGGGGGGTTTTTGGCTTAATTGTGATGGATGATGTTGACGCAGTATTAAGAAGTGGTCGAGCGGTAAGAAGACTTCTTCACATCATGGGTCTGGACGATACCGATATCGATAAGGGACTAGAATTACTAAAGCTTAGATCCAAGATAGCTAATTTACCAGAGAGTGACCAAGAGAAAGCGAGAACAGATATTAAACAATTAGAGAGTGAAATTGTAGCTTCAAGGAGGAAAATTGATGATGCAATACTCATAGTTAATAGCGCTACTGGAAGACCTAGAGGTGTATATCCAAAGCTTTTCAGGATATTTCTAAACTTCGAGGCGGGGGCTAAGCCGGAAGCTATTAGGAATATAATTGATTCATATGTGATCCCACCACCCGATCGATTCGATGATACTATAGTTGAAATAGTTACCATGCTCAAAGACGGGGTTTTAGTATTCGTGCCCGTTGACAAGGGAATAGACTACGCTGAACAAATAGCAAGAAAACTAAGTGAAAGAGGGATAGAAGCAGGATTAAAAGTTGAAGCTTTCCACTCTAAGAAACAAGCTAGTTTAATAGATGATTTTGCTCAGGGTAAGTTAAACGTGCTAGTGGGTGTTGCAACATATTATGGGGTAATAGTTCGTGGAATAGATTTACCAGAGCGTGTTAAATATGTTATATTCGCGGGTGTTCCTAGACATAAATTTACCAGTACAATGGAGAACATTTCTCCTACTGATCTTTTTCGGATGCTGACTGTTATAAGAGAGATCGTAGATGAGAGGGATAGAGAGGATGTAGACAAGTTAATTGGACGCATCGCTAGAAAGCTAAGAACTATGTCACAAGGTGCATTAGCGATACTACGAGAGAGATTTGTAGAGGCTTTGCAGAAAGGTGGATCTATCGAGGAGGTCCCTCTACTTAGAGATCTAATTAAGGCTTACGAGATAGTTAGAGAATATCTAAATAGACCAGATATTATGAGTAAGCTTGAAAAACTAGGAGATATAGGATTAGTAAGCGAGAACGGGGTTCTATATATCTTTATACCAGATGTAGCCACGTATATACAAGCGAGTGGTCGTTGTTCAAGATTATATCCTGGTGGTATAACAAAGGGATTATCAATAATAGTCGTAGATGATGAGAGATTATTAAATGGATTAGTAAGGAAATTAAGATGGGTATTTGAAAGTTTCAATATATTGGACTTTAACAAACTAGATATTAATAAACTAGTAGAAGAGATCGAGAGAGAAAGAGAAATAGTCAAGAAATTAATATCTGGTGAAATACTACCAGGCAAAGAACCCGAGCTTGTCAAGACAGTGCTATTAATAGTAGAGTCCCCCAATAAAGCTAGAACAATTGCAAACTTCTTTGGTAAGCCAAGTCTAAGGGTTATAGGTGATGGATTGAGAGTATATGAGGTAACGATGGGTAATTATATTTTAAACATAGTTGCAACGGGAGGACACCTATACGAGTTAATTGTTGAAGATAAACCATCAGAAGCGTGGTCTTTTAGTGATCTATACGGTGTGATAATCACCAGAAGAAATGATAAAGAAATATTCATACCAATATATACAGATATTAAAAAATGTCCAAGGGGGCATCAATTCACCGATGAGTCAGATAAATGTCCTAGATGCGAATTACCAATAGATAATGCCAATAGAAAAATCAGTGTCATAACTGCTCTACGTAGAGTTGCAAGTGAAGTTGACGTCGTGCTCATTGGCACAGATCCCGACTCGGAGGGAGAGAAGATTGCATGGGATGTTAGAGTTTTATTAGAACCCTACGCGGAGAAGTTAATGCGAGTAGAGTTCCACGAGATAACTAGAAGAGCAATTATTAACGCTATTTTGAATCCACGTGACTTTAACGAGAGACTTGTTGAGGCACAAATTGTTAGAAGAATAGAGGATCGATGGCTTGGTTTTTCACTTTCTAATGTGTTACAAAGATACGCGTGGCCTATTTACTGTCTTGAGTATTTATATGCCAAGGGTAAGATAGAGGATGAATCAAGTAGTTTGCAAGTATGTTGTAAACCCAATAGAAATCTGAGTGCAGGCAGAGTTCAAACCCCTGTACTTGGGTTCATTATAAATGAATTCAACAAGTCAAAGGATCCGAGATACAATAAGTATGTTGTTGAGATCGAACTTGAAGGTGGGCATAAAATACATGTCACACTTGATTATGTGGAGGCTGATAATGTGCTAAGGTTAAATCAGAAGGGCAAACCAAGCTTATACCCGCTAGTGGAATTAAAAGTGATTGATGAATACACCGAGGAGGTTTATCCACCTCCTCCGTTCACAACTGACACGCTTCTCGCCGAGGCATCCATGCAACTTGGTTTCTCAACAACTAAAACTATGGAGATAGCACAAGACCTTTTTGAAATGGGTTTTATAACTTATCATAGAACGGATAGTACTAGGGTGAGCGATACTGGGGTTGAAATAGCTAGACAGTACCTAGAGAATAGATATGGACCAGAGAAAACAAAGGAAGTTTTTAATCCTAGAACATGGGGTTTAAAAGGTGCTCATGAGGCTATCAGACCCACACGACCAATAGATGCGGATCACTTGGCAGAGTTAATCAGAGAAGGTATTCTCGTCGTAGTTGGTAAGTTAACAAGAGACCATTTCAAGCTGTATGACTTGATCTTCAGGAGATTTATAGCAAGCCAAATGAAACCTGCAAAAGTAATCAAACAAAGACTAGAATTATCGTTTGAAAATGGCAATAAATATACAATAACAAGAGAGTTTATTGTAGATATTGAGGATGAAGGCTACTTAGAGATTTATGGAAACCTAAAAACAGAATTTTCTCACCAACTTAGCTTAGGAACAAAGATCTCAGGTTTTGTAACCGAAAATGTAAGGATGATTAAGTATCCACTACCAAGATTTCATGATGTTATTAAGTGGATGAAGGAGAGAGGCATAGGTAGACCCAGTACATATGCTAAGATAATACAAACCCTTATCGATAGAGGGTATGTGAAATTGTCAAAAGCAGTGAAAGCATTGATTATTCAGAGAAAAGGATTAAGCGTGTACAGCTACCTAGTCGAGAATTTTGGTAACCTAGTGAGTGACGAGACGACTCAAGAGCTAGAGAGAGTAATGGACATGGTTGAGAATAATGAGGTATTTTACCAGGATGTTTTAAGCAACATATATAAGGAGGTTGTAGAAAGGATACTCAATAGAAAGAGTCAATTATTGGATCATCTAAGAGAACAACTAGTAAAAATCGCTGAAAACGCTTCTAGAGGTCATATACCAGTTGAATTGATTGATCAATGCATTAATGGGTTAGGGAGTTGAGTTTTAATATTGATAGCTTTAGAGTAGTTGACCTGTTAGAGCAAGCCGCTGGGATGAGATTGGGTGTTATACATATCCCCACGATTAAAAATGCTTTTTCGATTAATGTCAATAATGTTAGACACATAGTTCGATACGCCGTCAAGATCGGAATAAGAACAGTTATTCTACCCCCCTTTTTACCCTATGGTCTCACGATAGATGATCTAAGCGATAAAAGTCAAGTTTCATCGATAGGCATTAATAAGAGAAACCCCTATATACGGATCTTAAAACATATAGCTTTTTCTAAATCAATGTGTATAATTTCACCATATATTGTGGAGAAATCACATGGTCATTACCACGTATCAAATCTAATAGTAGACGGGGAGGTGAAAGTATGCAAGTTTTTCTCAAGAAAGACTATTTTATCAAGCAAAGAGGAAGAATGGAATATCAAGCCAGGATCTTCAATAGATATTGTAAAAGACCATTACTTAAAATACACTTTCCAACTAGATAGTGATGTCTTCTTTGTCGAGTTTAGTAAATTAGCGTCTTATATGGGTGTCGATGTTATAGTAACTATTCTAAGACAGATAGATCTTGATATCGAATCTATTAAAAGTTTTGTCAAGGCAATAAATATAGTGACTCAATTGCCTGTTATTAATATTGGATATACTAATTTAGGTCGCGCGGGATCTTTTAATCAAATACCTACAGTGATTGTATTATCGAATTCTGAAATTTTCGAGGTAAATGAAAAAGGTCCATATTTGTTAACAATACCAGTTAAGGCGTTGAAAGAGGCTAAGAGAAATTATAGCATGAAAGATGTTAAATTGGCTCTAAGCATAGTATCATTATATATTCGAAAACTATTGAGAAATTACATGGATTTAAAAGTTTAGGTTGACTATTTATTCATAGAGATTGATTTTAAATGGCGAAACAATATGGTTGAAGAAAAAGTTGTGTTAATTAAAACAGCCACTTTCAGTGATCTAGTTAGATTAGCATCCGCTACGATAATACCACATCAGATCATGACATATCTATTGAAATTTAAGTATAAGGGAAAAATTATTATAGGAATACTAGGTGTATTTAGAGATTACTATAAGAACTATGGAGTACCAGTATTTTATTATTATACATTCAATGAAAACGATCAACATGTCCTTGAAGCAAACTATGTTATATTATTTACTTCCGAAGATAAGTATGAGTTATCAAAAAATCCGAAGCCAGGAGTGTCAATACCGATTATAACACTAGCTGAAAAACCAATTTTCATACCAGATGACTTAGCTTAGTGCCAATAGTTTATTTTTATCTCGGTCTAATTATGATCATAGCGTTTAAAACTTGCCAATATTCGACTTCCTGATCTATTCCAAGCTTATCCCTGAAAGACTCATCAACAGTGTCCTTGGAGATTTCAAATATTTCAAATGTTTCGATATCCATCACTTGGAATTTATCACCTAGATCTGCTATTATCCTCCCAATTCTTTTCTCTATGATAGGGACTTCGACCTGTGTATCAACTGGCGCTACTAAGACCTTCTTGGTCTTTGAAAATAATCCAACGGCTGTAACAGTTGCCTTAGCACTACCGTGTTTACCAGTCTTTGCCTTAGATATCTCTACTATTCTGCAAGGTTCATTATCTATTATGATAAAGTTTCCTATTTTTAGGTTTCCAAGTGTCTCATATGTTTTGCTCATTGAATCCACCTCATGTTCATTTATAAATCTATAAAACCTACCTATTATAATAGCTTCTATTTATTAATCAAAATATAGATGATCAACCGCGCTGAGATACCGTTGATATGAACTTACAGGCATCTCTGAGAGTAAGAATCATTAAATAACCAATTGCCTATGTTGTTATAATTCTAATTGCAATAAATATCAGGGTCGCAGTAAGACATGTCATTATTGCTATAAGTATGAGTAAATAGTTCATAATCGTATTAGATCCTTCATTTATATTTTTATCACTGCAAGGGTCTTTTGGGACTAGACCCAGACTTCTTGCACATTTTACAATTACATATTGAGTATCGAGATCGTCGCTTACAGAATAGATACCATCGTTCCACGACCATATACCTATGTATGATAGAGGAATATCTATCTCCTCGAGATGTTCAAATATATTCTCAAAGAACCGTAAATGGACACCCCTCTCATATACTATTGGCCTGGCCCAGTTCCACGGCTCGACGTAAGCCTCACGATCGTTTAGTCTCAGCCCTAATTCACCTACTATTAAGTCTACTCGAGGAATTGTACTGGCAAGACTTTTGATTTTGCTAACTAAATTATCATCTATGTAAAGTTTATTGTTTCGAAAATCAAAAATCCATATGTCTATGCCGACGATATCTAATTCAGCCTCTCTTTGTAATCTTATAATAGACTCTAATTCATCGTCTCCTGAGCCATAATAAAACGTCCTCGCAGCTGGGAAAAACGCTCTAATGGTTTTATATCCATTAATTAAGTTAGTAAAGCAGATTTCATTGTTTAAACAACTAGTTAACTCGCTGAAACCTATGTAAGTGTATTCACCGTCATTAATTATCTTCTTTAATTCGACTAGCAAATTATTGGGCAATTTAAATGTCTCAAGCTTACCACGCCATATCCATTCTGGGTAGTATTTCTCGGGGAATATGTTGATAAATAATGGTTTACCACGGTTCTTGAACTCCTTCATGTATTGTAATGATCTATTGAACCATTTCATTAGGGTTTTAGTGCATAGTTCGCATTCAATATCATATGGGACTATGATTCCAGGTGTAAATTCCTTATTAAACCTCTCTACATCAACTAAATACCCCCATGGTGTTATCCATGTTACTACTCGTTTACTTCTCTCTGATAAATTATGTATTATAATGGGATTGGATATACTTGATACTTTGATATCGAATCGATAAATAGAAGCGTGAAAGTTTACTTGATCATTGTAGAATAATTCAAATCCAAACTCAATGGAGAAAATATATAGGTCTTCTCCTCTTAATCTCAAATTTTCAATTGCCCTATTCAGCAGAGATGTGATATCAAGCCCGATCTCTGCTTTTGAGTTTGAGTGGTTTAAAACAAAAGCTACATATGTCCACCCATTACCTATTCTCTCCTGGATCCAGACGTCGAAAACTACTTCCTTAAGTTTTCCATCTATCAAAATGGGTGTCTTTAAACTCCCAATTTTTCTACCGGGGGGATTTAGATAATGGTCGTATCCATCTCTGTGAAGCCATATCATGACCTCTACGTCGCCTTCTCTAGGGGTTCTTGAATACTGATCTCTGAGGAGCCACATATCGAGAGCTACGTTATACGGAGATGTTGACTCTACTACAACGTAGTCAACTAATATATACAGCGTAGGAAGATCAGAGAGCTTCATAGGTAATTCTAGGGTGCCTCTCATGAGTGGTTTAATCCCAGGTGTCCAAGGTTTCAATCCATAATAGATCTCTGGGTAGGCTATTACATTCCAAGAACTTAAAGGAACCCTGGTTAGATCTAGATTCGACTTAAATTTTATATAGCCCCCTTCATCACTAAAAACTTTTAAATAACCGCTATACTGATCTACGAATTTCCCCAATCCCCATAAATTCCCGTCTATAACACCATGTTCAATTAATTTTGGATCTGATATAATCACGCTGCTTGTAAACGATGAGGCGTTCTTGTTATTTGTTGGAACAAGAGTTATAGTCTCCAATATACATGAGTCGTCAAAGTTAGCGTTCGTTGATTGTTGGTTAAGAGGAGTAAAAATAATTATTAGAACAATGAAGATGCTCGAGTAGATATAATTGTATCGAGAAAGTACTTTATTGATATGGATCATCACCTATTACACCAAGATAAGACTTAACTTAAGACCCTATTTTACATGGTTTAATAAGTATCAAGCATTCATTATAAGGGTCCAGTGAAAACCTTGTATTCTAAGCTCTAACGGCATAATCAAGGTATTTTATGGATGCTTTTATATTGAACAAGGCAATCAAGTACTTGTTGATTACTAGTGGTCTTTGGTATTCCGTGATCCTTTAGCATGTTTTAACAACTACGAATTTTTTGTAGTTTACTAACACCTTGTAGTAACCAGAGAACTTAGAGACTAGAACTGGATCATCTAGATCTATCATGAGGCATTTAATATCTCTTATTTTTTGTTCTGTAGATACTATGATAATGTCTTCTTTGCTTACCTTACTTAAAACATTTGACGAGATTTGCTGGTTTCCTCTTCCTAGTAAAAACCCCTGTCCTCCTATTGGTGATAAGATGATTTTCACTCTTCCATGTTGTTTTAAAACTTCTAAAATATCCTTTTCCCACGCATCTTTAATAATTATCTTGTCACGATATAGAACATCTACGCCTAGAAGTGTGCAATCTAAACCTAGTTTTTTACAAATAGCTTTGACTGTGGAACCAGGTCCAAGTATATATGGTGTGCTTGGATCCATTGTTTCTGCTATGTACTCGGCAATTGATTCCTTAGCGATCTCCTCGTCTAAGCCTATATAGATAGTCTTAGTAGATTGAACCAAGGATCGATCTACGGGTATTAATAAGTATCCATAGAGTTTTACAATTAATTGATCTTGTCTGTAGGCATTTTCATCGATATCTAGCACCTCTTTTTCCTCGAGTATAGTTTCTTCTTGTATGTATTGGTCAAATAGTTTTGCAGCTGCCAACGGGGTTATGGCGAAGACTCCACTATACATTTTTACACCGCTAGGGACGCCAATAACTGGTATCCTAGAGTCAATTGCCTCGTATATGTCTCTAGCTGTCCCATCACCCCCAACAAACACGAGGATATCGACTTGGTTCATCATTTTTTGTGCGATTTCAATAGTATCCTGTCTCGTTGTTAACTCCTTTCTAGTCCCTATAACGTGAATTAATTTATCTTTATGCTTACTAGATCTAACGACATCTTCTCCCATGCTACCAGCTGCTGCTATTATGTGGAAATTTTTTGATTCCACGCTTTCTAGGAATTCGCGTGCTCTACGCGGTGCTACAGGCCTAGCCCCTCTCTCGATGGCTTTAAAATAAGCATCCCCATCCGTCCCCTTTAATCCAACGGAGCCACCCATTCCAGCAACCGGGTTTATTATAAAACCAACTTTCCTGTATTTCACGTTTATCCCCATTTAAAGAGGAGATAACTTAACAATCTCCCCTGGTTTTAACCTATATACTCCATACTCTAACTTGTTTAATTTATCTTGGTAAGGTGGTGGAAGGTATTCTTTTATAGATATAGAACCCGCGAGCACAAGCTCTTCACTAATATATGAGTAGATAGAGTAATAGTTTTCTATTATTTGATTATTTGTATTCACCCAGTGTGATACATATAGATATGGATTACTATCTAGTAGAATTAGAAGCGCTGTATTTAAAGCACTATTGAACTCTATGAATTCTCTTGATCGATTATATACATCAACTATGCACTTATCAATGCCATTTTCGTCTCTCATGCAATTTACTGTGTTAAGCACTATGAACTGACCTAGTAACTCCGAGTCTGTTTTTATCCATGGATTAACACCAAGTTTCTCAGCTATCATTTTCTTCTTACATGATCCATTATGAGCGAACCAATATACCATTTTTCCCAAGACATAATTATACGGGTGCGAATACTCTTGGCCCCATGGCTCGGTTTTAGAGGTTCTTCGAGAATGTAGTATTAAATATAGTTTTTCATAACGTGAAAATCTATTTATAAATCTACTGATTATTTCACGTGAGAGATCGTTATAAATAGGATTCATTGACTTATAGTGATTTATAACGGGTGTTTCATTAATAGACCCGATTGAAGCGAATCCCCATCCATCGTCATGTGATGATCCATTTATATTTTTCAACTTAGCCAAGTACGGATCACAAAGACTACTTGAAATAAATGCGTTAAGCAATGTATTTAAGACATAAAACTGAGGTCTTTCAACCTCTAATGCTAGAAACCTACACATATACCTACCCTGATTTACTTAAAAATGGGAGTATAAAAATAATATATGATAATGATGAAGGACCCGAACACTGTGAAATGATGAAACCACAGCTCTATCTGAGCCACTAGGTGCTATGAAAGCGTTTTAATGAAATCGCTGAGAATAATAAAACCTGTAATGAAATAATTCAATAAATTGAATACATTAGAGTCTCCAAGCGGTTAGGCACCTAATATAATAATAATCATGAAATGTGATCAAAACTAACATAATTACCTCATTGAAAAATAGAATCATTTTTGCTTACTGTTGTTGCCTCGTTTCTAGTTCTAGTTTCCTGAGTTCTTCCTCTATTTCTTTCTCTATTTCCTCTATTGGCTTTGGTGGTGGGGTTGTTGCAAGCGTATACCCTATCCACGCAATTATTCCAAATACTCCTATTATCGCGATCACGAGTGTTAATCTTGTTAAGAGTTCCCAGTGATTAGTAAAGAACATTAGCCATGTGTAGACTAGGATTACTATGATAGCACCTGTGACCATAAGCCATCCTATTAGCTGGTCCCTGCTCATATTGTGCACCCTTGTTCCAATGGGCTTAAACCATTATAAAGCATTATCTTGATGGAAGTAAATAAATATTTTTCTCATTTGCTGATTATTTATTAACCAAGTTCAGCTATGAGATCAGCGTTGACTATTTTCGCTTTTCCACCAGTGGGCTTAACTAATTGTTCTCCGCACACTTTACATCGAGTTGGAAAAGTTGTATGGCTGAATATGATGTTCTCTGCGCCACAGTTTCTACATACTACTTTATAGAACCTACTTTTTGGCATCGGGATGAGTATCTTTTTCTTTTTCACTACCTTGTCACCTCGGCAAGTTCGGCTTTCTTTAGTCTAATACCTCTCCTGTGAAGTATATAGCCACATTTATTGCATTTAAGTTTTAAAACAACCTTCTTGGTAGTCTTTGCAAATCTTTTCTGTTCTGGCTTTCTCTTTGAACCATAACCACTTTTCTTTCTTGAATATCTTCTCTCTCCCTCAGCTAGACTTCTCCTCTTGCCATGCTTGTATATCGCCACAGAATGCTCAGTATGTGTATTGCACTTGGGGCAATATGTTACTATTATCTTTGGATACCTAGCCACGTTAATCCCCTTCACATGGTATTATAAACAACATGTTTTTATAGTTAAAGCTTAGTCTGTTTTAAACCTAACGTGTAAGCTATGTAGTTTGTAAATACATGTAGTCCAGCGATGAATAAAAGAGTGATTACTACGTAGTGCGCGTTATTTACCACTTCTTCTACTCCAGCTAGGTAGTAAAAGAGTGTGGACATTAACAAGAAATCGAGTTGATCAAGGATCGGAGCGGGAGACCCAGGTTTAATCCCAAGTCTTCTTTTAACGAATGCACCAACGAGATCACCGAGAAGCGCGAATAACCCTACCCCTGTTAATAGGGGGACTAGGGCAAGATCCAAGAACACAATACTTATTGAGGAGGCTGCAATGTAAGCACCAATTAACCCAAATATGAAGCCCTCGATCGTCTTATTTCTTCCAAATATCGGCTTCTTGTCTAAGAAGTCTAAATCTCTATCTATTCTATGTGTTCCCTTCACCAGGACGGGGAAACCATTGGCGACCATGACTGGCACATAGTATTTCAAGAACCACAATGCGTATTTTTCAATACTCATACTCCCATGACACCCCATCACTTGTTATTTTAAAGACTAATTCACTGAATTTTGGTTCAATGATGTATTTGTATGGTTTAATAATTCTTCTTCCATATTCCTCGACAGCTATTCTTAGTATTGAGTCAAAGTAGTATTCTAGTATGTTTTGACCTGGAATCTCGAGATCTCTTCTTTCCCTTATCCTAACCTGGGCTGATGCAAATACTTTGCCTTCCTTGAGATTTACTGTTTCTAGTAATAGGCTTATTACTAGTGCTTGCTTCGTAATAGTATCTTCCTTGAGTGCTTCTACACGAAATAACGAGTTTATGCTATCAACAAATACATATTTTGGCTGGATTAGATAAGTAGCGAACACCGCCTTCAACAGGGTTTCCATGTCGTATGCTTCTGTGAAAAGAACGTTTCTAAACCTTTCTGGGTTTTTAGCGACTCTCTCGTAGTGAAGCGTCTCCTCGGTCGATATATAGATACATTGATCATCACTACAGATGTTTCCAGCTATATGAATCAATAATGTTGTTTTCCCCGCGCCAGCCGGGCCATAGAACAAGATTCCCCAAGACTGTTCAATTAGCTCATCAAGTAATGAGTTGTCTGTGTATTTTCTAATAACCATACACCCATAATCTTAATTTATGTAATAAACCCTATAATTACCAATAGGGTGGGTGCTAATTCAGAGAAGGCCATTAGTTCTTGCTATATATGAGCCCAAGTGGTTTCTAAAGGCCATTGAGATCGCTAAGAGACGTGGAATCAAGTACGTCTTTTACTATTCAAAAGAGAGCGTTCCGCACGGTAGTGTTGTGTACACGGATTTAGAATTAATCATGAATGATCTATCTGATAGAGAAGATCTAAAATTAATATATGATACTGAGAAGAACTGTAAAAAACTCGAGGAGGCTTTTCAGGCATCGATGTTTATTGATCAGTATAATTACTTAATAGTAGGCATAGATGTTGGGAGAACCATATCGTATGTCATACTCGGAGATAACTCATTGTTACTATATGGAGTAGGAGTGTTAAGAGACCTTATAGGAGATATTGATTACGTATTCAACTGCGTAGCGTTTGGACAGATGTCGGTGAAAATTGGGACAGGCCAGGAATTCATAGAAATACTAGAGGTCATTAGATCAAGATATAAAAACATTGACATAGAAATCGTTGATGAGGCGAAGACTCCTCCAGGTCTTCGATTAGATGATCTTATTTACATGAATATGAGATTACGTGGTCTTAAACCACATAGAGATAGAGACATATATGCAGCTTATAGAATCGCACTTGCTAAGGGGGTTAAAGTGGTGTAAGATATGCCTGTTTTGAAGCTAGCTGGGAATGAAGCTATTAAACTCTATGGGCCCATGTCTGTTAAAGTTATAAGGGGTGTCTTAGACGTTCATGGGAAACCAGTTTACCCTGGAGATAGGTTTATTGTTCACAAGACAAGAAACTATGTTGCAATAGCCTTGGAGGGTAGCGAGCTAGATATTACCATGATCGATGAGTCGCAGATACAATCCCTTGATCAGAGGGATCCGTATCTTGATAAGAGATCAATAGTTAACGAGATATGTAATAACAGCAAACATAGAAGAATAGTTGTCATTGGATGCGCAGACTGTGGGAAAACATCGCTTGTAACGCTTCTATATAACAAACTATTGCTCTCTCATAGAAAACCAGTGGTTATAGACTCTGATGTAGGTCAAGCGGATATAGGACCGCCTGGATTTATCTCAATGGGTTTTTCAAAGGATCCAGTGTATTGGATTAGCGAGCTTGAACCCTTAGAGATGAGGTTCATAGGTGATATTAAACCACAGGGTTATACACATGTTATTATAAGTGAGGTAAAGGAATTAGTGGAGAGAGCTGAGAAAGCTGGTTTTGATAGCATAGTGATAGACACTGATGGATGGGTTCGAGATGAGAGTGGAGTACTTTACAAGGTATCGTTGTTGGAATACGTAAAACCTGATGTTTTAATAATTCTTGGAGATGAATTAAAAGGGGTGTTTAGTCAGCTGAAGAAGCTTGGAATAATCATATACGAAGTAGGAACACCTTACCATAGAAAAATACGTACTCGAGAAGAGAGAAAACTTCTGAGAAGCATGAAATATCGAGAGTTCCTCGAGAACTCTTCTCTTATTAAGTTAAAAATGGATAGTATCTATATTCGTGGATATGGATTATTCCATGGTATTGAGATATTACCTGAAAGTTTAAGCGGTATTGTTGATGGAAGGGTGTTATATGCGTCAAGGCTCCCCGGGACTCTAAATATATACGGCTATATAAAATCATATGCTATAAGTGATCAGAAGAAAGTAGAGCAAGGTAAAGTGAGAGTATACTCAGCTGGCTTTGAGAAGGGAATATACTGTGGTGTTGGGTTAATCAATGGCTCTGATTATCCCTGCGTCATTGAAAAATTTGATTTTGAGTCTCGTGAAATTATATTAAAGACTAGGTATTCTGGTAATGTAAATGTTGTTAAGCTTTCAAGAATTAGGCTTACCGAGGAGTTTACAGAAGAGTATATCGAGGTGTAGCACGCGTGGATCTTAATGGTTTGAAGAAGTATGTAAAGAAACTTGGTAAAAACCTCATTGAAACCGAATTGCCCTCCCCTGAATATGAAATTACGAGACTAGCGTATAGTAACAGAAACTCAACTATAATATCAAAACTCCGTGGAATAGATGATATCTATATATATACTAATTTGATCACATCTAGAGAGGACATTGTTAAGATTCTTGATGCTAGTGACTTAGCATCAGCATACATGTTCATTGCTGAGTCATTCAACAAGAGGAAGAGCTTAATTACTGAAAGGTTTAACGAACACTTCGAAGAAGAAGATATTGATTTATCTAGGATCCCATTTATTAAGTTCTACAAGGAGGATGGTGGATACTACTTAACAAGCTCTATTTACATTATTTGCTTTGAGAGTATTTGTAATGCTAGTTATCATAGAACAATGTATATTTCTAAAGACAAAGCAACTCTGCGTATAGTCCCAAGGCACTTAAATTACTTAGCACAGAAGTATTTCGAGAGGAACAAAGATGCCCCAGTAGCACTTGTTCTAGGTCTTGACCCATTACATGAGATCGCAGCAGCTATGAGCCCACCACTGGGTTTTTTTGAAGTTGAATTAGGAGCCGTTCTAGGTGGCGAAGAGAGAATAGTTAGAACACCACGTTATGGAATACCGGTTCCTGCTAACGCAAGCATAGTTGTTGAAGGCGTCATATCAAGAGACGAAGTGGCAAAGGAGGGTCCATTTGTGGATATCTTAATGCTAGTTGATTCAGAGAGAGATCAACCTATTTTTAAACTAGAGCATATGTATAAATCTAAGACTTCTCCACTAGTTATACATGCGATTGTTCCTGGATTATGGGAGCATCAACTACTAATGGGTTTCCCGAGAGAAGCACTTGTATATCGTGAAGTAAAAAGAGTTGTTCCATGTGTAGAAGAGGTGAGATTAACGGAGGGTGGTTCAACGTGGTTGCATGGAGTTCTATCCGTTAATAAAACATGCTCAGAGGGAGACGCGAAGTTAGCTGCTATAACAGCTATTGCAGCTCACCCAAGTATAAAGCATATTATAGTAGTAGATAATGATGTAGATATTGATAATCCACTAGAGCTGGAGTGGGCTGTTGCAACTCGAGTTCGTGGTAGTAGGGATATAGTGATCATTAGCGATATAAGAGGAAGCACTTTGGAACCCAGAAGTATAGATGGTATTGGAGATAAGGTTATATTACTGGCATTAACTCCGAGAAGTGATCCATGGGATAAGTATAAACGTGTAAAGGTGCCCTGATGTATTTAACAAATGAACAGGAGAAGATGCTGAATGGAGAGTATGGTTTTATAGTGTCGAAGGCCTTGCAATTAATAGTAAAAGTTGGAGAGGCATTAGAGGCTGAGAGATTAGTAGATATCAGCCATGCACATATATCGGGGGTTTCATATTCGAATATAGGAAAGTATGGTTTAGATTTTATACTTAATTTTTATAGAAAAGGAGGTAGAGCTAAGGTATATACAACTATAAATCCTGGATGCGTTGACTATACAGGTTACTCGAGTATAATAGATAATAGATATTTTCATGACCAACTTATAATTGATCAAGCGCTTGTAGGAATGGGGTTTAAACCAATATTTACATGTATTCCATACTATCATAGACCGCCAATAATAGGAGAGCACTTAGCATGGGGTGAAAGTAGTGCTGTTATATACGCTAATTCTATTTATGGCGCGTTCACAAATAGAGAGGGGGGCCCAATAGCCCTGGCATCCTCTTTAACTGGTTACACTTATTATGCTGGTATGCATCTACTTGAAAATAGAGTAGCTAAAGTAGAGGTAACTTTAGATTCTTATGCTATGCACTTACCTAAAAGCCTTCTTGGATTGTGGATTGGTGATAATATCAAGGAAATACCGTATATTAGGGGTATGAAGAGGGTAGATTTATATGAAATAAAGCTAGTGCTAGCTTCGATGGCCGCGGCTGGAAATCACTCAATAGCTATTGTGGAGAAATACACACCGAGAGGTTCGTATCAATTAGATGTAATGGACAAAGTTCACGTGGAAAAGAGTGATCTCGATATGTATATTGGTGAATCAATTCCACTTGGTGGCGTTATTCTCGGTTATGTTGGATGCCCTCATCTTCACCCTGCTGAATTACTGAGGTTGGTTCACTTGGTTAGGAAATATGGGCCATTGAGAAAAGGCAGACTTCTTGTTACTATTCCACCAGAGTATATTAGTAAATTTAGAAATCTCGTGTTTGAATTAAGAGCTAGAAATGTTGACATAGCGGGAGGGACTTGTCCTGTGGTTTCATTACTTCGAGACAAGTTTGACCTTGTTGTTACAAATAGCGGTAAAGCTGCATTCTACCTGCGTAGAATCCATGGTTTAAAGACGAAAATAGTTAGTCTAGACGAGGTTGTTAAGATTGTCTCTGGTTCTAGATAGGATTAAGCTAAAACCAATAGTTCTCGGTGATTGCAAAGGTGAGGTGCTATTTCTTGATACCTATTTGAGTTTCTTCGGCGAGGTTGATCCTGAGACAGGGTGTCTAAGGGGCGATGCTAAAACATGTATTGATGGTAAGATACTGGTGTTTAGAGGTAGTCGTGGAAGCACTGTAGGGCCATATATTCTATATGCACTTAGTAGGAGAGGCAAGCAGCCAACTTGCATGATAGTTAATCACATTGAGCCGATGCTTATTGCTGGTTCTATAATGAGTGATATACCGTTGTTTCAAATATTAAACCTGGATGATTTACTTAAAGTCAAAACATGGAGAACGCTTGAGGTGAGAGTAGTTAATGGTGAGTGCTATGCTTACAGAGTCGAATAGAAGAGGATTTTTCATAGTACTAGAGGGGATCGATGGGTCTGGAAAGACAACCATAGCTAATATGATGATCGACAAGCTTAGATCCACGGGTTTCAATGTCGTTTACACATATGAACCCACGGATCACGAGATAGTCACCTTGATGAGAACTAAGTATAATGATTATAGGGATTCATTTATAGATGCATTGACATTTGCACTAGATAGGCTACTTCATTTAAGGACTAAGATAATTCCACATTTGATGAAAGGATTTGTAGTCATATCAGATAGATACATGTATAGTAGTGTTGCTTATCAATCAGCAGCTGGTGCTCCAGCTGAGTGGGTTTTAGAGGTAAATAAATGGGCTTTAAAACCAGATCTCGCGATATACCTGGATATAGAACCAGAGATAGCTGTTATGAGAAGAAAAGGTTTGCATAGTAGATTTCCAGAGTTTGAAGAGTTAGAGTTCCTGAGAAGGGTTCGATCCGAGTATCTCAAAATGGTTGAGAGGGGTCTGCTTATGTATATCGATGCTTCAAGACCCTTAGATAGTGTCTACAACGATGTTGAAAAAATAGTGTTAAAAACGATCTTAAAGAATCACTGATAACTTCTAGCTCTTTCTCTCCGTGGATTTGAGTCTCTCAACGCGCTCGAGTACTTCTAACCACTTTATGAGATCAGTGGGGTCGGTATCTGATGATTTGATAAGAGTATTGATAGTTCTAAGGGCAACTTGCTCAAGCTGATCCAGTATATACCTAAGAAAGGTCTTGCTATACACCTCTTGTGCTTCCTCATCTGTTTTCACAACGTGCACGCGTCCGTGAATAGGGCATACTATCTCGCCACTCCTGAGTTTAAATAATGGTAGGTTACAGCCTTGAACTGGGCATATATCAGCTAGCATTGTAGCTCCTGATTTTAATAGCTCAGCCATGATTTTCGTAGGGTCTTTATCGCTCTTCATAAATTCCCACCTGCAAAACAATATAAGCATAAAACACTTCTTACTATTAAGAAGACTAGTTGCAGCCTTTATATATGTAAAGGTGATCCACATGAGTAGGGTTATCGATAACGAGGCTAGAATTAAAAATGCCATTTACATGCTAGTTACGATTATCAACGACACGGCTGTTCCACGTAATATTAGAAGAGCAGCCACCGAGGCCTTGAACTACCTAAGAGATGAAAGGTATTCTCCTGGTGTTAGAGCAGCTAATGCTATTAGTGCACTAGACCAGGTAAGCCAGGATCCTAACATGCCATTAAGCGCGAGAACGAAAATCTGGCAAATAATTGCTCTACTCGAGACAATCAAAGACTAAATAGGATATTCCATATAATTACGTATTTTTATATCCGCGAGAGTTTCACAGATTACCTATTCGTCAAAACAACCTGCTATGAAATCTACAATGGTTAAATAATAATCTGATAGTAATTAATAGAAAAATTAAGATTTATACACGTGTGGATGGTAAAATGGTCAATATAAGAGTTAGAGGAATATACTCCACGGGTTTATCACTAGTGTTACTAGAGCGGGGTTTTAGAGTAGTTGAAGCTAGTGACTTAGTTAGGGAGAGACTTAAATTGAGCTTGGATACCTCTCCCTGCGATGTAACGGTCAAAGAGGCTGATAACCTAGACGAGATATTGGTAGTGGGGTCTTATGAGCAAGCTGAGAAAGTATATGATACTCTCGTAGATATTCTCCAGTATGTATTTACATGGAAGTCAAGAATAGATCTACATGGTGTTTACTCCGGGATTGTTGTTGAAAAGCAAGGAGAGTCATGTATTGTTGACATTGGTGTGGGGAGAGGTGTTTTGTATCCATGTAAAGAAGATATCAATGATAAGGTAATAGTAGGAGTTAAAAACCCTCCAATTAAGCCAGGAGATAGATTGCTTTTAACTAGAAGTTTCAGGCTTGTTGGTAGATACTTAGCATTGATTCATGGAGATCCCAAGGTATCGTTCTCCGAGCATATTCATGGACAAGAGTTAAAGGCAAGATTATCTACCATAGCTACTAAGAAACTTATGGGAATAAGAATCGGTGTGCATTTTAGAAGTAGTTCGAAATATGCTACTGAAAATGCTATTGAGGAGGAGATAGAGGAATTAATAAAAGAATATAGAAATATTATGAGTATGAGGGAATGCATAATCGCCCCATCAATGGTTAAACATGGAGAATTTATTGGGATAATCGAGTTGACTAGTCTTGCTAAAAGGGTTGTAGATAGATATAGATCTAAAGTTACAGTAACTATTCATGGTCATCATAGCTTTAAGTCTCTTGGACTTAGTGACTACGTGGATTTTATTGAAAACGTCGTGTTAGATCTAGGAGAACAGGTGATCGAGAAAATTAATACAGGTGTTTTGAGGTATATGTTAAAGAAAACACGTGAATTAGGAAAAATTGAATTTATTCATGTAAAACCAGGAGGAAATATAGTTAAGCTTGGCCCTGGTAAAATAGTTGAGATGAAAACAGTAAATGATGATATTATGCTAGTTGCTCAACGTGTTATCAAAACTCCGGGCTTATATGATGGCCTCGGAGTAGAGAAAAAACCTGGTGATCTAGACTACGTAGTAGTAATACCGGATAAGCCTTTTATTGTTCATAACTACTATAGAGGAAGCAATTGGATTGGATCATATATTAATATAAATACCCCTCCCGAGCTCGTCCCGGGAATTATAAAATACCATGACTTATTAATAGACCTGGTAATTCACCCCAATGGCGATATCAGGACAATCGATGACGAGGAACTCAGTATTTACTGTAATGGGAAATATATGACTAACACTCTTTGTCAATACACATATAACGCTGTTAGAGAGATAAGTAAGAACATCAGTGAATACCTTTATAATCCTCGTAGTAATCAAAAATAAAGGGAGCGGGGGTGCCCGAGCATGGTCAAAGGGGTCGGGCTTAGGACCCGATGGCGTAGGCCTGCGTGGGTTCAAATCCCACCCCCCGCATCTTTTGGTTATTAGACACCCATGGATATATTTTACCTAGATTCATTGCCTCATGGATTATGCATTATTATAAAAGCAGAGATCGGAGATAATAAACCGAGAACTTGCTCATGAGTGCTATATCAGAATTAAAAATAATAAAGAATCATTTGATGCAAGATCATAGAGAGTTTCCACTTAAGATCACTTGGCGAAATCCTAATGTATCCTGTTATCTTTCCTTTATGAAAGTATAAAGATGTAGAATCATTGATAAATTCACTAAAAGTATATAAACCCAATGTTATAGATTATACTATACGAAAGGTGTATGTAATGAGTAGTAAGGTATTATCTTTAATACTATTACCTATTATATTGTTACCACTAATTATCATAATACCACAACCAGTGTCAGCTCAGCAAATCAATGGTCCATATGTAGGTTCAGTTGAATTCTACGAAGAACCAGATATTGCCATTGGATCCGAGAAGCTTATAGCCGGTATATACGATATACAGTTCAACGAGATTGGTATACCAGCAGTATATCAGAGGTTAAAAGATGCAGGAATGTCACTTGCATTCTCAGTGGGATTGTATTACGAGATAACATTAAACTATGCATGCAGACCCGATGCACCAGTATTTCCTAATCCCAGTGCGCTACCCCACCCAGATGTACAAGGAAAGATATTAATGAACCCGTTCTGTAATCCACGAGTAAGATACGCATTGCACTTTCTTATGGATAGAGCCTTCATGGCTGAGACAATTGCAGGTGGATTAGCAATACCAAGATACACTGCAATTGCTCCAGGATTCCCTGATTACGGTAGATACGCTGATATAATTGTCGCAATAGAGAGGGCTTTAGCCTACGATTTCGATAAGGCTAAGTCAATAATATTCGATGAAATGAGAAAGATGGGAGCTGAGTTCACAGATGGTAAGTGGTATTACAATGGATCATCTGTGAAATTAATATTCCTAATAAGAACAGAGGATATAAGAAAAGACATTGGAGACTACTTATCATCCCAACTAGAGGCATTAGGCTTCGAGGTATTAAGATACTATGGAAGAAGCGCCGAGCTAGCTCCATATTGGATAGTTGCTGACCCATATGATGGAACATTCCATCTATACACAGGTGGATGGATTACAACCGTGGTATCAAGAGACCAAGGTGGAAACTTTGGATACTTCTACACTAATATAGGTAGACCAGAATTACTATGGCAGAGAATAAACAACACAGAGGAATTCTACGAAGTGGCAAAGAAACTCTACAATAATGAATTTAAGACACTCGAAGAGAGAAGACAACTTTTCGAGAAAGCACTGTGGCTATCAGTAACAGCTGAAAACCAGAGATTATTTATATTACATCGATTATCATACTGGCCTAGAAGACCAAATATTGTATTAGCATTCGACCTAGCTGGGGGATACTCTGGTTCATGGCTATGGCCTTGGACAATTAGGTTCACAGATAGACCTAAAGAAGTAAACCTTAACTCGATTGTTAAAATCGCTATATCACAGCTATTAGTAGAGCCATGGAACCCGATTGGAGGCTCCAACTGGATCTTTGACCAGACAGTTGTCAGAGCGACAGGTGAGCTACCATACTATCCAGATCCATACTCAGGTCTATACTGGCCTCACTGGATTAAATCAGCAACTGTCACAGTCCAAGAAGGCTTGCCAGTATTTAGAACACTAGACTGGCTTGAATTAAAGTTTGCTAGTGAGATAAATGTTCCAAGCGATGCATGGTTATTCTACGATTGCCAGGAGAAGAAAATATGGACAGTAGGCGAGGCCATGGCTAATCCAAACATTACAAGTGTATTGTTTGGAGTAACATACAACTTCACTGAAAAACCACTTGTTAAAGTCGAAGTAGAATATGATGAGAGATTACTGACCGGTGTATACAAGTGGCACGATGGATCCCCGTTTAGTATAGGAGACATAGTCTACACGTTTATAATAACATTTGATAGAGCATGTAACGGTAGCTTGTTATATGATACAGCATATCTTCCATCATTTAGGAGATGGCTCCCAACATTCAAGGGATTCAGAATTGTGCAGACATCCCCAACATTAAAGATAGAATACTACACCACTATATGGTACATGGATGCAGAGATCAGCGCTGGGGGAGGAGCTGCGGCGTTCTGGCCATATTATACTCAGGGTCCTGGTCCATGGCACACTGTTGAGCTATTCGCACAGGGTGAGAGAGCGGGAATCGTAGCTTTTACCTCTGGAAAAGCACGTACACTGAATATTCCACGTGCTGACTTCTTAAACCCACCTCCAGAGTTAATATCACAGATTGATCTCAACAACGAGACAGCGTATGTACCATATCCAGAAGTTCTCAGCAACTATGTATCACCAGCTGAGGCTACTGCGAGATGGAGCAACTTAAGAAGATGGTATAATTACTATAAGCACTTATGGATTGGTAATGGCCCGTTCATTTTAGACATGTTTAGAACAGCACCTAAGTATATTAGACTTGTCGCGTATAGAGCTCATCCACAATCTGCTGAGAAATGGGAGTTCCTCGCCGAGCCACCTGTTCCAGTAGTTGAGACAGAGCTACCAAGTGAGATCTACAAGGGCGAGGAGGCATCGTTCACAGTCGATGTATACTACCCAACAGGTGAAGTCTATCCCAACAAGTTCATCGAGGATATCGCTGTTATATTGATTCACGCCGAAGGAATTGAAAGAGTAAGTGGAACTCCTGTAGATGAGGGAGTATGGAAGATAACACTACCACCAGAACTAACTGGGAAACTACCACTAGGATTAGTGGAAATAAGACTAGTAGCAATCTCAAGAATTATTGGTATACCTACAGTTATAACAGAGACGGCGGTTATAAGGGAAAAACCCACACCAACTACTCCGCCCACTACTCCACCAACAACGCCTCCAACCACTCCACCTACCACTCCACCAACTACTCCACCAACAACACCTGCACCTGTTGACTACACACCAGTGATCGCGGGAGTAATAGTAATTATCATTATAGCAATATTAGTCATGGTATTCTTGAGAAGAAGGAAATAGATAGATCTTTTAAATAATATTTTTTCACA
>JAWAPI010000003.1:0-36143 GCA_038894495.1 Desulfurococcaceae archaeon | reverse complement strand
ATTATATCGCCTGAGTGGAAAAGAGAGATAGCAAGAATGTTCCTCGATGGCAAATCAATGAAAGAAATAATAGACACGATGAGGTCGAGGTATGGTTTAAGAGGGAGAGAACACGAAGTCGTTTATACTTACAATGCAATAAGAGAAATGAATAAATCACTTGTTGATAAAATTGTTAGGACAAAGAGTAGGGGAGAATTCGAGGTATATTCAAAGACCTCTGATTACATACTCAGAAGAGTTCAGGCTGTAAAGGATATAATGATATTATGGGAGGACGAGGCTAGGGTAAAGAACATTCCAAAAGCAGAGAGATCGCTGCCATTAAAGCCAGCTATTTATATCGAGTAGGCATTATCTTATATTCATAAATATGAAAACACCAATTTATTTTTAATCTAGGTAGTAATGCAATATTGTTTAAAAGGTGAAATTTTAAAGGTGAAATCTTCATGGTTATGGACATAACATTGTTGTTTTTAACGTACTTTATCCAGTTACTTGCTATTATGAATCCTTTCTCAGTTATTCCTACATTTCTATCATTAGTAGAGGGATTAAGGAGAGAGGAGGTTGAAGCCATAATTCGTAAAGCCATGTACGCGGGCTTAGTAATTGTCTTTACCTTTGCTGTTGTTGGAAAGTACATACTTGATGTTTTCAATGTGTCAATTGCAGGTCTTAAAGTTGCAGGCGGTATTGTGCTACTGACAATTGCACTAGATATGCTCGGCGAGGAACCTAGAACAAAGAGAGTAGATCCAAGGGATATAGCCGTTGTACCCATAGCAACACCATTGATTATAGGCCCTGGAACAATAACTACAATCTTATTGCTTATAGCCTCAAGACCCGGTGATGTCTTTAATCATATTCTTGTATTAATCGCTGGGTTAGTAGCCTGTGTTATTTCGTTTAATGCACTAAGAGCAAGTAGTCATCTTGCAAAGATATTGAGAATATCCACCATAAGAGCCGTCGGTAGATTCATGGCATTGATCATTTCTGGTGTAGCGGTTGAAATGATTGCGCGCGGAGTATTAATGTACTATGAGGCTTTCTTCACGGGTGGGTAATTTATTTAAACCATTATATAGTGATTTTTAGATAGAAGTGATGAAGAACCTTGGACCTTGAATCGTCACTAGTGATAGAAGCCCCGCATAGCTGATTAAATCTTGAGTTAAGCTTTTTTATACCAGACTCTTTATACTACTTAGTGGTGGGAACATGGCAAAGTATAAGGTTAAAATAGAGCCAAGAGAAAACTGTATATCTGACATGGTCTGTGTATCGATATGTCCAGACGTATTCGAGATGAATACGGATGATAATAAGTCGCAAATCACTGAGAGATTCAGAGAAGGAGGAGACATAGCAGTTGGAGTAGTCTCAGAGGACTTGTTCTCGTGTGTTCAAGATGCTGCAAACGCCTGCCCCGTCCAAATAATCCACGTAGAGAAAATAGAGTAAATTCTTTTTTACTACTATACCATTCATAAGGTGTTTTATCCTTGTTTAAAACTGATGAGATTGATATCGCAGTCAAAATACTAGTAGATAGTCTTGAATATAAGACTACCTTGGGAGAGGATTACGAGGAGATCATTAAGTATTACGCTGATGTTTTATCGAGTTATGGAGTTCACGTCACAATACACAGGGTTCCCCAAGAGTATGTTAGGAAAAACCTCCATCAAAGATATAATCCAGATAAACCGAGATATATTTTGATCGCCAGAGTTGGATGTGGAGATAGAATTCTCCAGTTCAATGGTCACTATGACGTGGTTCCTCCCGGTGAAGGGTGGCAACTCGATCCATTCAAACCAACCATTATTGATACTAAGATTTATGGAAGAGGAGCAAGCGACATGAAGGGTGGAATAGCCACTTTCTTAGCAACACTAATTCACTTTGCGAGGAGAGAGCCAGAGATCATACTCGAGGGCGTTCTTGTGCCAGATGAAGAGATTGGAGGAGTGACAGGGACGGGATACTTGATCAAAGAGTTAGAGAGCAAGCCAGATTGGGCAATAATTGCTGAGCCATCGGGGTTAGACAATGTTTGGATAGGACATAGGGGGATAGCATGGTTTATGGTCAAGATCTTTGGGAAACAAGCACATGGTTCAGCACCTTGGTTAGGGGAAAATGCCTTCGAGAAAATGCTTATCTTTGCTAAACAACTTATCGAGAAATATAGAGATCAATTGTCAAGGAAGAGAAGTTCTTTCAGTTACGATGATCCAAACGCTATTACTCCGACAATAACACCAGGGGGAATGCTGCTATCGCCAGGAGCTATCAACATAGTGCCAGGCGAGGTTGGATTTAGCATTGATAGAAGATTGATTATCGAGGAAAAAGTTGACGAAGTGGTAGACGAGTTCACGAGATTAGTCAATGAGATAAGCCGTGAAACCGGTATTATAAGCGAGGTGGAGGTAGTAAACACATCTAACCCTGCTTTTACACCTCTGGACTCTCTGCTAGTTGAAGCTATCACGGAGTCTATAATGAAAACCATTAATATTAAACCTAAACACACAGTGTGCACTGGAGGATTAGATCTCCGGTATTATACAGATGCCAAAATAGAAGCTGTAGCATATGGCCCAGGGATCGTTAATGTAGCTCACAAGGCAAACGAATACATAGACATAAATGATATCCGTAGAGGAATAGAGGTGTATATCTCTATAGTTAAAAACCTCGAGGAAAGAGCCCATAAGAGATAGAGTAAACATTTTTATCAAGGTCTATTATTTAACATAGTTAATTGATATTGATATTACTATGTGTAGATGATAATAGGCGGAGATTCAATGGTGCTAAGGATTTTGGTAGCAGATAGAGGCTTAATGGCTATTAGAGTAGCTAGAACCCTACGTGATAATGAAATTACCCCTGTAGGAATATACACCCCTGATGATAGGGATTTACCTCATAGAAAATACTTAGCAGAGGACGTGGAGATCTCGGATTATAATAATATCAAGGAGATAATATCGGCTGCGCTTGAACTTGGAGTAGACGGCATTCACCCGGGTTATAATCTAATAGGGGAGCGATCTGATTTTGCTCAGGAGGTTGTTAGAAAGGGACTTGTTTATATTGGACCATCTCCCGAGGTTCTATCCATACTACGTGATAAAATTGCATTCAAGATTTACGCTGAAAAGCTTGATATACCAACACTTCCATGGGCGGAGGTTAGGAAACCAATTGAAGTGCTTGAATTTGCTGAAACACATGGTTATCCAGTTGTAATCAAACCAGCAAGTGGTTCTAGGCGGCTGGGAGTTAAAGTTGCACGTGATGAGAGTGATGTCGAGAGAGTATTCAACGAGGCCAAAGACATTTCTGAGAAATACTTCAGAGACTCTCGATTGTATGTGGAGCCTTTCCTGGAAAAAGTTAAGCATCTTGAAATCCAAGTGATAGGAGATGAAGATAACACGGTGCATTTTTATGATCGTGAATGTTTAGTAACTCCTGGTTTTCAGAAAATCATAGAAGAGGCACCTAGCCCCTCCATTACGAGTAACATCAGAGAAAAACTATTCGAGTACTCCATTATGATAGCTAAGAGTCTTAGATTAAAAAACACCATAGTAGTAGAATATATTCTCGATCAAACCGCCAATAAGTTATACTTCGTAGAGGCCAATCCAGGCCTATCCCTAGAGCACACTGTTTCAGAAATGATCACTAGGAAAGATATTGTCAAGAAACAGCTGGAAGTAGCATTGTACTCGACCCTGGACCTTAAGCAAGAAGATATAGTAGTTGATGGGCACGCTATTAGCGTCAAGGTTTTTAATGAGGATCCAATATCGAATAGAAGTGTATCGGGTGTTATTAATAGATATTATGAACCAAGTGGAGTAGGGGTAAGAGTAGACTCCGGTGTAGGAACAGCCTCCGTTATCAGTGAGAAAATCGATCAGCCAATATCAAAGATCACTGTATGGGGGAGCAATAGAAATGTCTCAATTAATAGATTGAGAAGAGCACTCAGTGAGTATGTGATAGACGGCGTGGCCACGAATATATCACTATTGCAATTAATTCTTGATAAACAATGGTTTACAGAAGGCAATTATACATTTAGATCACTATTGGATGACTATCAAGTTCTCATTAATCAATTAGTAGAGAGTTTCAAGTTACACGCAATTGTAATATCAGCACTGTACGAGTTCGACAATAAAAAAGTTCAGAGGTTCTCAGAGAAATCAAGTATATTAAAAGACATACTACATGGGGAGAGGGCTTCGTCTATCAAGAGACATGCATGGTATTACTATATTAGCTTAAAAGGAATGCTTGAACGCCACTATACAAGTAGAAAGCATGATAAAAGAAGAGAAACCCGTAAGTAGCCCACTTTTAAATATATAGGTAAATAGAGTATGTTCTAATAAAATAAACAACTTTATAACCCTATATACTCTAGATTCATAGGTTAGGGTGAGAGGTATTGGTTAGTAAAGAAACACGTTTTGTACTATGGCTAGATGAAGTGAGAAAAGAAGATGTCCCATTAGTTGGAGGTAAAAATGCAAATCTAGGGGAAATGCTAGCAGCTGGTATTCCAGTGCCGCCTGGTTTTGCTGTATCAGCATATGCCTTTAGATATTATCTAGAGAAGACGGGTCTAGGACAGAAAATCTATGACATGCTGAGAAATCTGGATGTTAACAACACAAAGGACCTAGAGGAAACAACTAGAAAAATACGAGAAATGATACTCGCGGAGCCCATGCCACCAGAGGTTGAAAATGAGATAAAAGCGTATTATTTAGAGCTAGCTAAGAGACTTAACATGGATCCATTAAATCTCAGAGTAGCTGTGAGAAGTAGTGCAACAGCCGAGGACCTACCAGAGGCTAGCTTTGCAGGCCAGCAAGATACATATCTAAACATATATGGTGCTGAAAAAGTCGTAGAGCATGTGAAGAGATGTTGGGCTAGCTTATTTACAGCTAGAGCTACATTTTATCGCGTTGCACAGGGAATTCCCCACGAAAGAACATTTATGAGTGTAACAGTCCAAAAAATGGTTAATAGCAAGGCAGCAGGTGTAATGTTTACATTACATCCAGTTACCGGAGACGAGAATGTTATCGTAATTGAGGGCAGTTGGGGTCTAGGAGAGTCAGTTGTAGGCGGTAAGGTTACTCCAGATGAATTTGTAGTTGAACGCGGATCTCTTAATGTCGTAGAGAGTAGAGTCAATAATAAGACATATATGATTACATTCGACCCAGTTCATGGAAAGAATTTACATCTAAGATGGGATAGTGAAAAAGGAGAATGGATTGCGGAGGAAGGGGTGCCTGTCAATGCCCCCTTAACAAAGATCGCGAAGCCAGATATCCCATCCCTCGATGATAAGGAGGTCCGCAAACTAGCAGAATTAGGTGAACTAATCTACAAACATTATGGAAAACATATGGACATTGAGTGGGCTATAGACCTGGACCTACCATTTCCGCAGAGTGTTTTCATTGTTCAAGCTAGACCTGAAACAGTATGGAGTACCAAGAAAGCCAAAGAGGAAGCAAAGAAAGTAGAAGCAGTAGCCATTGCTGCCAAGAGAATTGTTAGGTTATCGGAGGCAAAGATCCTTATTAGAGGTCTCCCAGCAAGCCCTGGCACTGCAGCTGGCGTGGCAAAAGTAATACTTGACCCGAAGAGCCCTGAAGCAATGGAGTTTAAACAAGGAGATATACTAATAACCAAGATGACTGATCCTGATTGGGTTCCATTAATGAAGAAAGCTGCAGCAATAGTTACAGATGAAGGAGGTATGACAAGCCACGCTGCGATAGTAAGTAGGGAGCTTGGCATTCCATGCATCGTGGGAACAGGCGGAGCAACAAAAACCATACCAACAGGGATAGAAATAACAGTAGATGCAAGTAGAGGAGTTATATATGAGGGCATAGTCGAGGATCTTGTAAAGCCTAAAGTAGAAGCTGCTGCCCCGGCCCCGGGCGTCGTGGCGGCAGTAGGTATTAGTCCTGAACAACTATTACCACTATATCCAGTTACAGCTACGAGAATATATATGAACCTGGGTGAACCTGATGCTATAGAGAAGTACAAGGACTTGCCATTTGATGGAATTGGATTAATGAGAATCGAGTTCATTATATCAGACTGGGTTGGTTACCACCCAATGTACCTTGTTGAAACAGGACAACAAGAGTTGTTCATTAACAAATTAGCAGAGGGAATAGCCAAGGTAGCACAAGCAATCTATCCAAGACCAATTGTTGTCAGATTTAGTGATTTCAAGACTAACGAGTATAGAGGTCTAAAAGGAGGAGAAAAGTACGAGCCAGACGAGAGGAATCCAATGATTGGTTGGAGAGGTGTATCGAGATACATTCATCCAGGCTATGCACCTGGATTTAGACTAGAACTTAAAGCAATTAAGAAAGTGAGAGATGAATATGGATTAACAAATGTATGGGTCATGTTACCATTTGTAAGAACCACATGGGAGGTCGAGGAATTATTAAAGATCATGGAGGAGGAGGGATTAAAGAGAAGCAAGGACTTCAAGGTATGGATTATGGCCGAGGTTCCAAGTGTAGCACTGCTCGCCGAGAAATTCGCCGAGCTTGTAGACGGCTTTAGCATAGGAAGCAATGATTTAACACAATTAGTTCTGGGAGCCGATAGGGATAGCAACATACTTGCAGAGATGGGATACTTCGATGAGAGAGACCCCGCTGTGCTGGAGGCTATTAAAATGATTATAAGAGGTGCACATAAGAAAGGAGCAACAGTTAGTATTTGTGGACAGGCTCCAAGTGTTTATCCAGAGATCGTTGAGTTCCTGGTGAGAGAAGGCATAGATAGTATCAGTGTAAACCCAGACGCTGTCATACAAACTAGAAGACTAGTAGCAAGCATTGAGAGAAAGATCATGCTTGAACGACTTGAAAAAGTTCTCGATAAAATAAAGGATCTTGGCATATAAGTTAGTCTTTTTTTATGTAATTAAAAATCTATATCTTCTCTTCAAATATTTTAATTACGATATCTATAGTTACTCATAGATGCACACTAATTCAATCGATCTCCGGGTGTCTAAAGTGGTGCGAAAAGTAGTGATAATAGGCGCGAGCGGTAGAGATTATCATAATTTCAATGTATTCTTTAGAAATAATCCTCAATACAAAGTAGTCGCTTTCCTACAGACCCAAATACCGGGCATAACTGGTAGACGATATCCGCCGTCACTAGCTGGGTCATCATACCCCGATGGTATACCAATTTTGAGTCTTGAGGCTATAGAAGATATCGTAGTAAAGTATGGAGTCGAAGAAGCAATACTATCTTATAGTGATCTTACCTACGGCGAGCTTGGAGGCGTTATATCGAGATTGCTAGCAACAGGGTTATCATTTAGGATACTTGGACCGCAAGACACTATGATCGAGTCTTCTAAGCCGGTCATAGCTGTTCTAGGAGTCAAAACAGGTGTAGGTAAAAGCACTGTATCACGAGAGGTAGCACAAGAACTAAAACTACGTGGTTTCAAAGTAGGCATTGTTAGACACCCAATGCCATATGGCGATCTCGAGAGATCCACAGTACAAATTCTTCATTCCCTTGAAGACCTTGAAAAATATAAGTGCAGTGTTGAGGAAAGAGAAGAGTACGAACCATACCTTAAAAACGGATTTTATGTCTACGCAGGAGTAGATTATGGAAAAATTCTTCAAGTAATTGAAAGAGAAAATGATGTCATACTTTGGGATGGAGGAAATAATGATTGGTCGTTTTATAGACCTGATTTTTCAATAGTGGTGGCAGACGCCATGAGACCTGGAATAGAGATAAATGCCTATCCAGGAGAAGTAAACTTGAGAACAGCTGATGCTGTAATAATAAATAAAGCTGATCAAGCTACAAGGGACTCCATTGAGAAAATAATAGAAAACATAAGATCTAGAAATAAAAGAGCTTATATATCGGTAGCAGAAAGCGAGATATCAGTTGATAAACCAGACTTAATCCATGGGAGAAGAGTTATAGTAATAGAGGACTCGCCAACAATTACACATGGTGGGTTACCATACGCTGCTGGATACGTGGCAGCCAAAAAATATAATGCAGAGATAATTGATCCTAGACCTTATGTTACAGACTTCTTCAAGAAGATGTATAATGAATATCCACATATAGGTCCTGTTCTTCCAAGCACTGGATACACATATGATCAATTAACTGAACTAGAGCAAACAATACAGAAGACTCCAGCAGAGGTTGTGGTGTTGGGAACCCCCTCTGATATTTCTAGTTTGATAAGGATAGACAAACCAATAGTGAAGGTCATGTATAAGTTGAAAATTATAGAAGGACCGTCAATAAAAGAATATGTAGATATCTTCCTCGAGATCTCAAAGAGAAAAAACCTTTGACAAAAAACCTATCATTATATAACATATAGGACATTATATACTCAATTAGATAACAGGAAGTATAGGACCAAGAATCTTTGCTATTTTAAGCCAAGATGGTATATACACATCTTTCTTCTTCTTCATGATTGCTTCTATTATCTTATCTGCCACCTGGTCTGGGGTTAATCCTTTATTAACACTAGGCCTACCTGCATATAGGTGGAAATCTGTTCTAACATATCCTGGATATATAGCTATAACGTGAACACCGCGTTCCTTTAGCTCCTCGCGTATTATTTTCACTGCATAGTATAACCCGATCTTAGCAGCTCCATATACTGGGAGGTCTTTCGAGGCTATGTGTATTATTGCAGATATTACATAAACAACGAATGATCCAGGTGTAAGCAAGTGAGATAGAATTCTGGTGATCATTATCGGTGCTATAAAGTTCAGATATATTATTTTCTCGATCTCGTCTACTTCATGCTCTATGGTCTTCTTATATAACCCGCCTCCTGCGTTGTTGATGAGCAAGTTTATCTCGTCCACTTGGAGCTTATTAATTCTCGATGGAAGCTCTCTTATAGATTCAGGTCTCGCGAGATCAAGAACAATATATTCAAAACAATTCGAATACCTAGACTTTAAATCAGATAGATCTTCTTCACTCCGAGCTATCCCTATAACTCTCCAATTCTGATCACATAGTTTATGAACAATCGCTCTACCAATGCCTCTACTTGCACCAGTTACTATAGCTGTCTGCATAATGGATCGTTTCACCCTAATCAATCCATGTTATTAAGGGTATTTCAGGCTTTATTTACAACACATTAAAGACATCCAGTTAGTTATACATTAAGATAAGCGTGGAAGGACATAATTCAAACGAGCCAAGACCATATAATATTACGTATCTATATAAAGAACAGAAGACATCACATTGAAATAGGTGTTTAAAATTGAAAATAGCCGGTGAACAGGTCTACTTACCGGATTTTTCAGCAATAGTAAGTGGCGCCGTTAGTAAATTAGTCAGATACCAGAAAATCCAGGGCAGAGTAGTAGTCCATAAAGGATTAGTGCAGATACTAGAGTTAATGGCTTCAAAGGGTCGGGGAATCGCACACGCTGGGCTTGAAGAACTAAGAACATTAAGAACACTGCATTCAAATGGAATAATAACAATGGAGTATACTGGAGGATCATTTAAAATACGGGGAGATGAGGAAGAAGAATATCTTGTCAGTCAATTAAATACAGAGATAAGAGAGCTAGCATTAAGCACGGGAGGAGTTCTTATCACAAGTGACATCGTAGCATATGAAATATCTCGTGCCCTTGGAATCGAAGGGGAATTAGTAGAGAAAGAAGAGAAAACGAAGCTAATGTTCGAAGAATACATCGACAGTGAAACCATGAGCATCCATTTCAAGGAAGGATCATTTATTGTAGCGAAGAAGGGAAAACCAGGGGAATGGAGATACGTGAAAATAAGTCAGGATGTTATTACAAGAAGTTATGTTGAAAAACTTGCAAGCGAGATCCTCGAGGAAGCTCGAAGAAGAAGCGATGCATTCATAGAGATAGATAGAGCAGGGTCCACGATAATTCAACTTGGCGAGTATAGGATAATAATTGTGAGACCACCACTAAGCGATGGATGGGAGTTAACAATAGTAAAACCCCTAAAGAAACTACGATTAGAAGATTATAATCTACCAGAAGAACTAATCAGGAGATTAAATGAGAGAGCCGAAGGTATATTGATAGCAGGTGCTCCTGGCATGGGTAAAACCACCTTCGCACAGGCCCTAGCCGAATACTACTTTAGATCAGGTAAAATCGTCAAGACCGTGGAATCCCCAAGAGACATGATACTTCCGAGTAGTATAACACAGTATAGTAAGCACTATGCAACAATTGGCGAACTACATGACATATTGCTCCTTTCAAGACCAGATTACACAGTGTTCGATGAGATGAGAACAGATGAAGATTTTAAACTATACACGGATCTAAGACTTGCAGGTATAGGGATGATTGGAGTTGTCCACGCGACTTCACCAATAGATGCAATCCAGAGATTTATTGGTAGAGTAGATCTTGGAATGATACCCTCCATAATTGATACCGTAGTCTTCATTAAAAATGGAAGAGTTGAAAAAGTATACGATGTGAGAATGACAGTTAAATTACCAACAGGTTTGCGTGAAGCAGAGCTCTCGCGTCCTGTAGTCGAGGTTAGAGACTTTCTCACCGGTGAATTAGAATATGAGATCTATACTTTCGGAGAGCAAACAGTTGTAGTTCCCGTGAGGAAACTACGAGAGAGAGGCGATAAATGGGGAGTGCTTCTAGAGAGGATAAAATACATGCTACCTGGAGTAGAGGTTAAAACCAGCGAAGACGGCGTGATCTTGGAGATGACAAAGGAAATGCTTAAGAAATATCGGAGAAAAATAAGTAGGATAAGAAAGCTCTGTGAGAAAGAAGGGGCACAGATTCGAGTGGTGTTCAGAGAGGAGTAGTGATATTTACTTTGTAAAATCCGTAAGCTTCTTCACGCCTTTGATAGTTGCTATGAGGGCTCCTAGTTTTATCCCTTTTGAGATAAGGTCTTTAGTGATCTTATATCTACCTCTCTCGGTCCTCTCCAGTTGATCAAGCGGTATAAAGGTCCAAATTCCAGATCCAATGGTCTTTACAGCTATATATGCTTCTCCACCACTTCGTCTAGTAAAGTCTATTAATTTATCCACTTGGTATTTATCGATGTAAATAGGTCTAGGTTTTTTAGATGTTTTTATCTCGCATGCGATTATTTTACCTTGATAAATTGCAATGAGATCAGGGTAGATAAGGTGCTTAGCTTTACTACCACTAGCTGGAGCTCTCATTACTGCGAATCCATGCTCATATAATCTCTTCGCTAGATCTCTTTCATGGGCAAAACCACGTCTTCGATTAATCGGCAAGTCTTACATGCACCTTCATGAAAAATTATTTACGGATGGTTATATATTTGGAAACTGGGTGACTCAATGAGTAGGAAAGTTAGCATAATTGTGTTGATAACACTATCACTAATAGTAGCATCAATGGTTATCGTGCCAATCAATGAGGCTCAAACCCTACCAAGCTTGACCTCTTCTGCTAAGTTTATTCCTTTCAGTGATTTGGGGCCAACGGCTCCGGTGATTGTAGGATCCAATGAATGCTTCACTGCGAATTTACTAGAAGACTTTGATATTAAAGGAGCTTTTATGTTGCAAATAAAGGAAATAGATCAAAGCCTAATGATCTACAACTATTCTTTAACCATAAAAAGCGTGGATTACGGCAAAATAGAGATATGCTTACCATCTAATGTGGAGGATGGTTTATATGACCTAGAGCTTTTAGGTGACACCGTCTACGTAGCTCCTAGATCTGTATGGGTAATAACCAATATACCTAGAGTTATAAGGATAGTTGCTATGAGTGATCTACACTTCGGAACAGGTCCAGATATCACTTATAATGGTGATTTAAGTAGATACACTGCAGCGATCCTAGCTAACTCCCTTAATGCCACATTAATCATATGGACGGGGGATATAACCGAGAGCGGTGCCGAGGCCCAGACGCAGCTGACACAAGTGTATAGATATATGATGCTTTACAAATATCCTGTGTTCAGCGTTGCAGGTAATCACGACTATCCAGGGGGTTATTATAGAAGATATCTTGGCCCAACTCGATGGGTAAGAGTGTTGGGGGATCAACTTTTAATAATTGGGATATATACCACCCCATATGAATCTGAGCGAAATATCATTACATGGGATGAGATCCAATTCCTTGAAGAAGCACTTGTTAACTACAGTTATATACCATATAAAATAATAGCGTTCCACTATCCAATGTTCTACTACCAAGGAGAGCTTACAACAAGGTATGACGACGAGGAGCTCTTAGCTCCATATGCACCTAACGTGACTACGCCTGTTAGTAGCTATTGGAGTGGCAATATGAGTGCTTTTCGTTATGTTTTAAAGCTCATAGAGGATTATGGAGTTAACATAGTACTAGCAGGGCATATACACGTTGATCAATACGTAAAGTACACCAGCACAAGAACAAATACGACCACTTACTTCATTACAATGACAACAGCTGCTCATGGAACATCAACCTACCAAGGAATTACATGCTTTGAACTAGATCTCGAAACAGGCGAGATATCATTCCCACTTAAGCCTCCTTCGTTCATAGGATTTGAAAATAGCACTAATAGGTTCTCACGTAATTCAATACCACTTATTTACTTCCCCTCTAAGTTAATTAAAACCCCGTTTTCCTATAAGTTAACAACATCTAATCAAATAACATGGTATGATATCAACATATCGACAATAATAGCATTACCATGGAGCACAGAATTCGTGAATCTGAAGATTGTAACTAATACAACTTCAACTCAAGCTGAGTCGAGAGTGGTAGCAACTAAGCTAATTAGAAATACATTATTTACATACATAAGATTATATAATCCACCTCGCAGCGACTCAACTATTATTATAGCCAGTGTGGATGACAGAACCCCACCAGCTATTACTCTTAGGAGATATCTCCCCGAAATCCCCGTTCTCAACAGAACATTTACGATGCTAATTGAAATTCAGGATAATGAATGGGGGTTAGACTTCGACAATGTGATATTAAGGTCCAATATAACAGATATAAAAACAAGGTTTTCTCCGGAGACGATAACACTGGATTTGAACAAGATCACATTAACGGTCTCGACGACAGTCATCGGATCAGAACATATGGTAGTTTATTTAGAAGTATTAGCAATAGATAACCATGGATATACATCTTCCAAGAAATACATCATAACCTTCTACCCACCTGGGGTAACCCCTACTGAACCAGCTGTTAAGGAGTTCACAGAGGAGCCTCCTTCCTCTCAAACTTCAACAGAGACCATCACATCATCGATTACCCCCACAGATACATTAACACCAACCACCACATCCACTACACTCCCAGAAACCACAGGGGTAACCTCTGAACCTCAAGAGACAGGGATACAAAGTATTATCCAAGGCGTTGCAATCGCGGTGATAACACTGGTAATCATAGTATTAATCTTGTTGATCAAGTTTGAAATAATCTCTAGACGTAAAACTTAGTGTTCTAAAGTTAACCCCTCTTTAATAACAAAGTTTTTTAGCTACATCTCTAATCTTAATAAATTGGGTGAATACGTTGAATAAACTTGGATATCTCATGGTAGCTTTAATTATACTGCCCTTAATCATTATTCCATCATTAACACATGGAGAAACTACAACCATAAAAATAGCAGTAGACTTAGCACATGGAGAAGGCGATAAGTACCTCGGATTCATACAAGCCAATATAACGCAAGTGACAATCGAGGGTAAAACTTATAGTATAAACTGGATTAACATTACAACTGGCACTGTGATATCATCTGATCTACTTAAAGATGTAGACATATTACTAATAGGGCAGCCCACGGTAAGCTTTACAATAGATGAAATGGATACTATCCTTGCTTGGCTTAAGACTGGTAACAAGGCACTTTACATAGCTGGAGACAGTGATTATGGTGGGGGGCCGGCAAGCATCGGGGCTGTTAATAGTTTACTTGAATACATTGGTGTTAAACTTAGACTAGAACACCTCGGGGTATATAGCACAGTTGGCTACACTTATAATTACAAAGGAGTAGAATATCCAACTGTTGCTGCTGCATATTACAGGGTGTTAGCATTTGCAGAGCCAGATAACGTTCCCAAGTTATTCACCTCAATAGTTGATGAAGGAATCACAAAGCCTATAATAATGCATGGTCCAACATGCGTGATATGGATTGATGAGCAGGGGAACTATAGAGACATAGTAAATGAGACATATCCGGGACTTATAAGATTGGTTTGGTTTAGAATGGCATATGTAGCAGATAATAATCCTCCCGCGCCATATCTATATGATCCACTATTCTATGGTCAAGGAACAGGAAACTGGAGCTTTGTGGGCTATGCAGCTGAATACTGGTCTAATTATAATTCGATTATAACCGTGGCGGGCGAATCACTATATGGTAACTATGAGCCAGCATGGTCCTCGATATATTATGGTGTAGAACTAGATGGACCCCTCTTCGTTACCAATTTGATAAAATGGTGGATAAGAATCATTACATATCAAAGAATTCTAGTTCATAGCTATGACGATCCAGAAGGAGATGACACTGGTATCGGCACACTTAGGTACCCAACTAATCCTGTGTTCCAGCCAGGTGTATTTGACTTAACACGTTTTGAGGTCTACGTGGACGAGGAGTATGTCTACCTTAAGACAGTGTTCAAAAACCTGGGTGGTAATCCATGGAATGGTGAGAATGGTTTCTCACTACAACATATTCAAATCTACATACTAACCACGTCGCGTGAACTACTAGTCAACGATACAAGTGTTGGCTTAAATATTAGAATATATCCAGGATGGCACTACTTAATTGTTGCTACTCCAGGATGGGGAGATACACCATGGCCTGATGGAGAAGATAGCACGGTGTACGCTAGTGATGGAACGTTAGTAAGCAAGGAGAGCGATTTATTTGACGCATACGCTATACAAGACGAAAACGCTGTAGAGATAATGGTACATAGAAGCTTTCTCGTAGATGTCGAAAACATCGAAAACTGGGCCTTCGTGGTTGCACTGACAAGCTATGATGGATTCGGCACGTATAAGATAAGGCCAATCGTTTCCGGTGATCCCCAGGAATGGAGTCTAGGCGGCGCGGATCCGCAAGCTATATTAGCAGGAATTCACCCCATGGCTATTGATCTCCTCGCACCGACCGCAGAGGACCAGTTCAACATGTTGAAATCATATAACCTACAGACAAGAGAACTAGCGCTGGTATGTGCAATTGGTAAAACCGGTTTAATTACACCTACTCCGCCCACTACTCCACCAACTACTCCACCGACAACACCACCAACAACACCTCCAACTACTCCGCCAACAACTCCGCCGACAACCCCACCCACTACTCCGCCAACCACTCCAGCCCCCACGGACTACACGATGATAGCGATCGGCGTTATCATAATCATTGTAATAGCAATTGCAATTGTTTTACTACTTAGAAAAAAGAAATAATTAAAAACTGATCTTTTTATATCTTTTTTATTACCCTGGTTTCTTTTTATATATAATTAGGGAAAAGTATATGAGATCACGTTTTCATTACGTGTTCGCAATTCTTTTATTTTATGCTGTACTAGCATCTTTAGCCATAACACCCATAACCATTGCACAGTATCCATGGAGCGGGGCAGAAGAGAGATATCCATGGTTAGATTATCTCGCGAGTTTAACAAGTGAGAGAGGTATAAGACTCGTTATCTTAACTAGGCATGAAGCCTCAATACAGCAATTGACAAGAACAATTTTTCTCCAATCTGATGTAGCTAAGAAACTAGGAATAACTGAATTGCAATTCCTATATGTATCAGCTGAGTTATGGCCAGATTATATTAAGAGAGCTACCGAGCGGGGAGTTTCAATTGACGTAGCTTGGGGTGGCGGTCCAACGCTATTTAATAATCTAGATGAGCTTGGATATCTAATGCCGATAAACCCATCCATTAGACCTGAGCATGAAGCTATTATATATGAGCTTAGCAAGATCCCGGAGAAAATTGCAGGTGCCGACACATATAAAGTAGATAAGGATGGTAATATCCGATGGATTGGCGCAAGTGTTAGTAGCTTTGGATTTACTATTAGGAGGGATCTCGTCCAATTATACGGAGTGCCGTCTCCTAGCACATGGGATGATCTCGCGCGTCCGGAATATGCTAAGTATCTCCCAGGAACACCGTTAATAGGTATAGCTGACCCTACTCTAAGTACATCTAATCTAAGAATATTCGAAATAATACTCCAGGCAAAGGGATGGGAGGAAGGTTGGAGAATACTTACACTACTGGCAGCAAACTCTAGAATTTACCCTGGCAGCGGAGATGCAAGAGACGCTGTAATTAGGGGAGACGTAGCCGTCGCTACCACGATTGATTTTTATGGATACATGGCGATGTATGTCAATCCAAACTGCACGTATATAGCTCCACAAGGAGCTACTATTATTAATGCTGATCCAATCGCAATAGTCAATATAACCAAATACCCCGTGCATGCTGCTGCATTTGTTGCATGGGTACTAAGTGAATATGGCGGTCAACAAATATGGCTAGATAAAGACATTAATAGAATACCTATTAATCCCAGTACGTTCGAGACACTCGAAGGACGTGAGAGACCTGACTTGAAGAACTCATTTGAGGAATTGTCATCGCTAACCGGAATATTATTCAACGAGACACTGTCTTCACAGTGGGTTAACGCTGTAATGTATTACTTTAAGGCAACACTGGTGAACGCTCATAGCGATCTACAGGCTGTTTGGGCGAGAATAGCTGAAGCGTATAATAATGGGAAGATAAACAGGGAGAAGTTTGAAGAACTTACACGTGAATTATCAAAACCATTGAGATTCACGGATCCAATCTCGGGCAATGAAGTAGAATTCACCCTTGAATACGCTGTATTTATTGGTCCTCAAATGACAAAAGCAGAGGTTTACCAAGCGTTGATGACTGCTTGGACAAACGGAGCACGAGATAAATACAACGCGGTTCTTAATATGCTAGAATCATTGCAGCAGGAAAAGCCATCACCTGGTATATCGCCAGCAATAATTGTATTAATTGCTCTGCTCTTAATTATAGTAGTAGTATTTATTTATATAATAATAAGGAAATAATACAGATCTCTACTCTTATCCTATTTATTAATATGTTTTTTATAAAGAACTCTTTACATTATAAGTTGTAAGGATGGATAGTATGAAAAAACCGGGTTTCACAGAGTTATTATTAATTAGTGCTATCTTAGCCATAACTGTTCTCATGTCGAGCGAGGTCCTTAGCTCAGATGAAGCTTTACTTGTTTCATACACTACTTGGTTAGTTGCATTTCTTATTGGCCCCCCATTTATACTAAAAGGGTTTGATTATTACAGGATAAAGTACAGTTTCACCTTAACTTTTCTTGTCATAATAGTCTTTATATACGAGTTGATAGCTTTATTAACTGGAGCGATGGGGTTTCTGCAAGCTATAGCTGTTTTCCTTGCACCATACCTGAGCGTATATGTATTTGGAAGTTTTATCGATTCTTTACTAGCGCGTAGGCGATTCAAGGAGATAGTTCGCGTTAAAGTGCCATTGGTGCGTAGATTGAGAGCAATATTTTTCCAGCTAGACACCACAATATGGTTTTTCATGTCATTTGGATTTGTTTACCTACTCTTTTTCATGCTAATACCTATTCTTCTTGTATTAGTTCAATCATTTATCCCCCCTATTGGTGGAGAATGGTGGAGTAATTTCTATAATGTGCTAAGAACAAGAACTTACGTAGATTTCAATCCTATATTCTCGGATCCTATACAGGAGAAGACGCTCCCAGACGGCACATGCATTATTAAGTTAACAGGAGTGAATTATGGCCCATTATTAAATAGTCTCATCGTGTCAGCTATTGTAACAACCATTGCAACAATACTGGGTGTAATAGTGGCTTATGTCCTAGCTAGGTATAGGTTTCCTGGACATACATTGATGAGACTCATGGGACTTGTCCCATTATTTAATACTCCTTTCATAAATGCATATATTATAAAATTGATATGGAGCGAGGCTGGGCCTATTTCATACTTATTTAAATCACTAACTAATTGCTACCTAGTCATAGAGGGCCTTGCAGGAGTCATAGTTGCACAAGTATTCACATTTTTCCCCATAGTTTACTTGAATGCCTACACTGCTTTCATAAACGTTGACCCATCTACAGAAGAGCAAGCAGAGAACCTGGGTGCAAAAGGTTTTAAATTATTTAGAACAGTGACTCTCCCGCTTGCTCTTCCAGGCATCGCTGCTGGATCAATTCTTGTTTTCGTATTCAGCCTAGAGGACCTTGGAGCACCTATCGTATTCAACGAAAGGAATTTAATTAGTTATAGGATATATGAGGGTATTATCACAGCACATGGTATTATATCGCCTGAAACTGCTGCTTTAGGAGTGATACTACTAATAGTGGCTCTTACAGCTTTTTTAGCGATCAGAAACTATGTAAGTATGCGATCATACGCGATGATCAGTAGAGGAGGGAGGTGGAACCCCAGGATTAAAAAACCTGGAATACCTGGCTTAATTGCAATATATCTAGGTGTTTTTCCACTATTGATTTTCGCAATGCTACCACAAATAGGGGTAGTATTAATGTCTTTTGGGGTTTTAAAGCCATATGCTGTAGATTACAAACTAGTATTCGAGACACCATCAAATCCCATTATGTATATAGAGAAGATTTTATCGGACCCAGCTATATCAAGGTATATCATAAATACCATTATGTATGCAAGTGTATCATTGATAATAGCTACTTTCCTAGCCATATCAGTTGGATACAGTGTTAGTAGATTGAAAATAAAAAGAATACCAAGCATACTTGACTCCTTGGCAACCGCTCCTCTCGCTATACCTGGTCTTGTGTTTGCATTGGGATACTATTTGTTGTTTACTAATATATCTACTATATTACCCAATTACTTAGCAATAAGAATTAGTCCCGCGAGCCCGTTATTTGAAGCGTGGATAGTTTTTATAATTGCCTTCAGTGTTAGGAGATTACCATACATAGTTAGATCCGTGTATGCAGGATTCCAACAAGTCCACGAGGCACTTGAAGAATCAGCAATGAACCTTGGAGCTAGTCGTTACAAAGTAGTGCTTGGGGTGATCTTGCCGTTTATAGTTGGATACGTCTTAAGCGGTGCATTGATCGGTTTTATATATATGGCAACTGAGGTTTCAACAAGTATTACATTTGGAGGTATAAGAGATGTTCAGGCACCCTTGACATACTACATGAAAATGTATATTACAGGCGCTGCTGGGATCGGCCCATATCTAGTGGCTGCTATGGGGACTTTGCTAATAACGATTCAGCTAATTATTGTAATAGTGGTGGTTTATGTGTTTAAACAAAGATATGCATTTATAGGTGTATAGGAGGTGTTATTAAATGACAAAAATAGTGCTTGAAAACATATCTAAATATTATGGAAACGTAATAGCGGTTGACGATGTTAATCTCGTCGTTGATAAAGGAGAGTTCTTCACGCTTCTAGGTCCAAGTGGATGCGGGAAAACAACAACACTTAGACTAATAGCTGGTTTCGAAGTCCCTGATAAGGGTAAAATATACTTTGATAACGATGAAGTTACTTTTCTAAAGCCATATAAGCGATCTACCGCTATGGTTTTCCAGAACTATGCTTTATGGCCACATATGACAGTTTTTGAAAACGTAGCCTATGGGTTAAAAATAAAAAAGAAAGAGCTAAGATTAACAGATGAAGATATTAAGAAAAGAGTTGAATGGGCTCTTGAACTAGTTAAGCTTAATGGTTTTGAAAATAGGTACCCCCTACAACTAAGCGGTGGACAACAACAAAGAGTAGCTCTTGCAAGAGCACTAGTTGTCCAGCCCAGAGTTCTACTACTGGATGAACCGCTCAGTAATCTTGACGCTAAACTAAGAGTAGAAATGAGGGAGGAGCTACGAAAAATACAGAAAACTCTCGGTATAACCACTATTTATGTTACACATGATCAATTAGAAGCTATGAGCATGTCAGATAGGATAGCGATAATGAACCGTGGTAGAGTTATCCAAGTTGGAACACCTAAAGATTTATATTTCTCACCAAGAGCACTATTCGTGGCAGATTTTCTTGGCAGAAGTAGCATATATAAAGGCGAGGTAGTTAAACAACTAGATAACCTGGTGGAAGTTCAGCTCGAGGACACAAATATATTAGTAAGGGGATTTACCTACGAGAAACAGCTTCCAAGAAAAGTCTCGGTAGTGATTAGACCAGAGGTGATCAAAATTAGTGGCGAGAAAAACGATCCACATGATACTATATTAAAGGGCACGCTAGAGTTTGCCATGTTTACAGGTGATAAAATAGAGGGAAGGGTTAAAATAGCTGGCTTAAGATTACTCGTCTACTATGCTAGTAACCTAGAAATACCCCTTGGATCAGAGGTCGAGATAGTTATCCCATGGAGAAATACCATTGTGTTACCACACACCGAGTCATAGAATCCATTTTCTCTCGTAATACTTTATGTGTCTATGGGTTACTCTTAGATCTTCATTAATCAGTTTTAATGTATTAATGGATATCTCGCCTTGACCTATCTCCACCACCATAAATGAAGGTATGTAAGAACCTCCTCCACCACCCCATACCCCGGTAAGTGATCCAGGGTTTAGCAACAGTATATCTTTATCTGGACTTGTTTTTATAAAATCCGAGTGAGTATGACCTGTAATCAAGATGTTTGATTTCAATGACCTAGCAAGTGAACTTAGCCTACCAGTGTCTCCTCTTGGGAAAATACCATCACCATGATGAACTCCAATAGTAAACTCCTCCATTCTGAAAACATGTGATCTAGGTAAAGGCAAATAGTCGATATTTCCTTTCACAATAATAACTTGTTTTCCAAGACTCTCAACCCATTCAAGAATTTTTTCGGACGTTAAATCACCTGTGAATATAACTATACTCCAGGGTCTCTCGTTCTCTATATAATTTCTCATCCTAGGATGTATCTCGCTCGCTCTATCGGGTATATGTGTGTCCCCCATTACGAGTAGCTTTATCATGGATTCTCAGCCGGGTAAATTTTCTTCACTGTTCAAGCCGGAGGTAATTCATCATCTTCTAATTTCAATTAAACTAGAATTTAATATATTCATTATTTTCATTGTTTAAAATATCACTTAGTTTTCTGCTTAGATAGTAATTATATGGGAATGGAACTAGAAAGTAAGTCAATAGTTTAAACTCGCTTATCCTAAAATTTGCGAATACCTCCCAGAATCTCCTATTACCTTCCTTATATCCATTCAAAATCTCAGATATAACTCTGTAAAATCCATGTTCATCAAGTAAAGCTTTGAAGTAACCAGTTGTTGATAGAGTTGAGATCAAGACAAGTATATCCCATGCTGCATATCTAGAGTCGTACTTTTCTATTGCTTGCTCAGCATCAATAATATATACACCTGTATCGCTAAATACGAAGTTTGTTACCTTTGTATCTCCAAATACCCAGCCCTCCTCATGACATTTACCAAGACATTTTCCTATTTCATAATGGACTCCTAGGGGAGCGGTGTAACTATAAGTTCTCCCCTTAATAAAATTCCTGATCAACTTTAAATTAGTATAGTCAACGATATAAAACTCTGGTTTCATAATGCATTTGACGTGTGCTTTGTAGAATTTAGCTTCCCGATCCATCCTCTCAAGAGGGTCTTGCGTAAACGGGTAGACTTTAATAGTCAAATTAGATAATGCAATAATATACCACTTCATTAACCCAATCTCGGATGCATAGTTTTTTACAATAAAAATATCCTTGCCTACTATGATTACTCTTGTCTGCTTTGATATACTGTCAACAAGCTCAACTGGGTTAGTCAACATTCAATGGCACACCCTATAATCAGATAAAAAAGCCCAGGAGAGAGCCCTTGCTCATCCTCTCCCGCTCGGGAGCGTTGCAAAAGCCATTTTTTACTATCGTTGCGAGTCTAATAAAACTAGGAGACAAAATGTTTTTAAAATCTCAATTTTGTATAATATTTAGATCGTAAAAGTTTTATTTAAATTTATCTTAATATTTGTCTAATTAAAATTATTAAATCTTCATTTAAGTTTTAGCCCGTAAATCAACATGTAAAGAATGGTGTAGCTAATGGTAACAATTCTTAATGATTCAAGCAATAAGATATCCACACGTGGCATTTTCATAGAAATACCCTTAAAACCTCATAAGAAGATGATCTCCATTCGCATAGATGAAGAGGCGCTATTGGCGTTAGATAAGTTCATCACGGCCACCGGTGAATACACCAGAACCCTTCTAATAACGAAAGTCATAGAAGCCCTTGCCAAGGGGTTAAAAGAAACAAATTATAGTGCCTTTAAATTAGAATTGAAGTTTTTCTACGAAAATCCCAGCGGCACTAATGAGAATGTAAGCATTATAATTCCTCTACGTAGTGGTAAACGCTCTACCTAGTCGTCTTTGACTTAATTATACTGAGTATCATCCTAACAATGTCAGCCGGTAAGCTAACCATGTGTGCTAGCTGCTCTGGTGTAATACTATCCCCATATAGATCATAATATTGCTGGACAACATAAACCGGCTCCATGTAGTAGATCTTTCTTCCCTCTTTAACCTTACCAACAATACCTAACTTATTTAATTTAGCTAAGTATCTCGACTCTATTGTTCTCGCTCTGCTAGTGTATTTGGCTACGTCGTCAGCCGTGGCACGTTTTAAAGTTATCACGGCGTCCAGTGTCTTTAATATTGGCGGGGTTATTATAATACCTCTTTTCACAAGAAACCTTATGTCATATATACTGCAGAAATCCTGTCTTTCCATTTAATCACCTTTTATTAGTATTTGCAAGTGTCTAATAAATCTATCAATAATTATTTCATGAATTAAATTGTTATAGACAATGTTAAGAAGATTTTTAGCGTGCTTGTTGTTCGAGGATCCGAAAAATAAGTCCAACAATATATATTAACCATGTATATATGTTGTTTACAAGGGGTATAAATGAGGCTTCCTGGGGGAAAAATTCTCGAGGATGTAGTAGATAAAGTCTCCGAGCATGTGAATATTATAACAGATGGCGTTAAATTACTTAGAGACATTGTTATGAAATTTTATGAATTAAACAATGAAGATCTAGAAAATATGTACGTGAATCTCAGTGGTCTTGAGAACAGAGGTGATGATTTAAAAATACAAATAATGAACATGCTCCGAGTAAGCCATATTCACCCCGAGGACCGCGAAGACTTACTTAGACTCGTACTCGACATTGATGAAATAATAGGTATCTCCAGGGCAATCGCAAAGAAATTTTTAATCTTTAAGCACATTGGTATTAGTATCCCAGAATCTATATACGAACATATAAAAGAAATGACTGAGAATTCTATAAGGGCAGTAGAGCAGATCTACAGAATGATTGAAGCAAGAGAACACGAAGTAATATTCGAGGTTGCTTCTAAGGTAGAACAATTAGAAAAAAGAGTTGACGAGCTAAGACTACAAGCACTTGAATCAATGTATAAGCAATGCTTAAATGAATATAGAGTTATATGTGTAGCGCTTCCTATCGTAATCGACGATTTAGAGGTTATAACGGATTTATGTGAAGACATAGCTGATATCTACAGACTATACGCGATATCAAGGTGAAAATTTGTTAACTTGTATAATACCAGCAGCAGGTGAAAGCAAAAGGTTTCCCTGGAATAAGCTATTATATACATATAGTGACAAACCATTAATTATTCAAACAATAGAAAATATCGTGAAATCCGGTTTCATAGACAATATAGTGCTAGTATTAGGGTATCAATCGGATTTGATTATGGAAACTTTGAAGAAAGATAATATAAGAAATATCCACATCGTCTACAATCCTGAATATCATATAGGAATGAGCTCATCAATCAGAAAAGGTATTGAATACATAGTTGAGAACTGGCTCAAAGCAGATGGAATAGTGATTAATCCCGCCGATGCGGCGTGGATTCACCCAGGAATATATGCCTATATTGCAGTAAAGTACTATGAATATATGAATAGATATGACATAGTAGTTGCAGCATGTAATGGTAGAAGAGGACACCCTATTATCTTTGCACCAAGATTAATAAGTGATCTCTTGAACATAACCGAGGAAAAACAAGGAATTAGAGAAATAACATCTAAGTATCAATACTCTACACTAATTGTTGAGACAAGCTATCCTGGAGTAATACTTGATTTGGATAACATACATGACTTACTTAGAGTTAAAAGTCTTTTATATGTCTAGGATTACCAGTATTCCATACGTATACCCTACGTATATTGTTCCTCGTGTTTCACATATTCGATAAATATCTCTCCGTTTTTAACTCTTATAATTATCTCGGGTGCACCATATATTAAGTTATGCTTCATAGTTAAAGTATCCTGATAAGCACCAGTATCGAGAAATGCAATGTAATAGTTTTCACCTCTATTTAGAAGATGAAGTGGCACACCTTTTAGCTTTAGCTTGATACCTGGTATAGCGATAAGCTTCCCATCTAGCACTGTGAATATTGGATGCTGAAAATCGTAGTTAACCCCCGGACTTATAAATTCCTTTATTTCACCCATGCTATCACATGTTAAATCACTTATCGAAGCTAAAACGTGTGGTTTCTCATTAAGTCTCTGAATGGGGATTGGAGAGAAATACTGGTCAACGAGAACTACGTCTGGAATATCGGCGAAAATCGACATGTTTAGCACAAATCTCTTGGTTGGAGTTATCAGTAATCTAATTACTTTATCGTCTTTTAGCACATCTTCAATTCCTATTTTTCCTGAGAGGATTAGTTCGGATAGTTTAATAGGAACATCTTCTCTTAGTAAAGCGAGTAGATCCTCGTACACTTCTCTTTTTCCATTGTTTAATGGAATTTCAGACCGTAGTCTATTTAGCAAACCTTCTATTAAGCTAAGAAAAGTTCTTATATCCTCTATACTGTTAAAATCCCTTACTTGCAATACATGTTCTTGAATTGAATGGATCGCCGAGTAAGATCTTATGTCAACTACCTTTGATACTACAATCCTATGTGATGATACTATGAATCTCCCTCCTTCAAAAAACAGATCTGGTTGCGGATCAATGCTGCGAAATATAGAAATTAGTTCTTTAAAGTAATCAACGATCGTATAATTAGGTGATTCCTCATCACCGTCCCTGGTGTCAACATATGGATAAGCCATTCCTCCCCCAGGATCAATTCCTTGAAGGTTTTCGAAACCTGTTTTCAATAGTTCTTTATATACTTGTCTCACCTCGGTGAAGTAATTTCTTAAATCCTCTATTCTATATAGTTGGGAACCAGGGTGCATATGCAGTATTGTAGACCTTTTCATTATAAAATCATACTCTGATTTTAACTTGTGAAGATTATTTATTGTAACCCCAAATTTACTCCCAAGACCCACAGATCCACTCCACTTACCATGTAGTTTAACTAGGGGCTTCACACGTATACCTAGTTCGAGCTCAGGATACTTGGATAATATCTCCAAATCATGTTCACTTTCAATATCAACTATTACTCTCCATCCAATTGACCTTAACCTAAGCAATTCTTGAATTGTGTTTTCAGTGATGACACCATCATAGATGAGTGTCCTGGGATTGTATTTACTGGCATAGTTCTCGAGTAATTTGACTTCGCCGATAGATCCAGTGTTGAAACCCCAGCTATACTTGTCGCCGTATTCCATGATTGCCTCCACCACTACTGGTGTTGGATTAACCTTCATAGGGTAAACAGGTGTAAATCTACCATGAAAGTCTAGGCTCTCAGATACTAGTTTGAAGGCGCTATATACCAAGTCCATTGCTTTCTCAATCATTGGCAACACTCTTATATATGCTATGTCTGTCTTGTAGCGTTCAATTAGCTCTTTTATCCTTATGACTTCTCCGCCAAGCCTTATGACAAGATATCCTTCACTATCTATATCGATTACTGTGTCTCTCACGTAGTTTTCAATACCATATATCTTTCTAGCTATTTCAATATTCCAGTCTCTACTCATCTTCAACAAAGCCTACTTGACTAATCATAGACTTGTATTTTGGGATTATATAGGTTATTAATCCTACGTGCCTGTAATATATCCTGTGATATCTCGTCTTTAAGCATTTTAAGTATTTGGATGAGTTTATCACGGGTTTCCTCATCTAGGCTACTTCGTTCAATCTCTGTCTCTAACTCTATTATCTTTGTCAATAAAGCAATGGACTTTCCCACTAAATCCTCATCTAACTGACTAGCTCTGTGAATAATACGTGGAATACTTGACTCCATTTAATCCCTAATAGGAAATTGCAAAGGCTGTGGTTATTAAAAAAAGGGGTCAGGCGGTCCGTGAATCACTCATCAATCGTCTAGGAGGGCTGTCCTCATCCCTAATATATAAATCGTTATAATCCCTTATTACTTCTTTATTAATTTCTTAGAGGCTCTCTTAATTGCTTCAAGGATCTCTTCATTGGGGGCATAACCAGGTATTACCTCAACTGGTTTAGCACCATATATCTCATAGTCTTCAATTTTATTTATCGCAACATAGGGAACGTATTGAACTAGATACTTATCCGCCTCGTATGGATTCTCAAATGCTTCGATAACTTCTACAATAAAGTTGTCGTTTACTAATCCTATTTGATTTACAAAATCAACTACTAATGGACAATATGGGCATTCAGGTGTTACGAAGACTTTAATATGTAATGGTGTCTCTATGGATTCTACCTCCTCGATCATGCTTTTAGATAAGTTAACTCCACTTGATATGTATGTGTGAATATAAACGAAAGGAGCGAACTCTTGACCACTTGGTATTCCATAGTATCTAATGTTCTTCTTTCTTGTATCATATATAAAAGCTGGTATGTATCTTGGTTTATACACTTTTCCCTTTACCTGATCAAGTACTTCAAACACGAGTCTTCCTTCTGAGATCCGTGATAATTCCTCCGCGAGTAACTTGGCTTCTGCACAAGTGTGACAATGGCCTCTTTTCCCAGGCTCAACCAGCGAGTCTATTATGAGTATATCTCTCATGTTCTTCTTGTATGAACTAAATATCTTTCTTAATTCATCAACAGTCTCCGGGTCGAATAAAGCACTCATATTTTACACCTATAACCCTGTTATTGTTAAAATTCATAAAATCCTTTTAAATAATATCCTTAGTGGAGATAGATTTGACAAAAACCCTGCAAGCAAGAATACTTGAAATCCTTCAAAGTAATCCTGGATCAACACTTAGAGATATTTCTCAAGTATTAGAGATAGATGTAAATAAATTAAGACAGATAATTTATAGATTGAAAACACAAGGATATGTTGAGAAAATAGGTAACACCTATATTGTTACTAATAAAGCAATAAGATACTTGAAATACATTGAGAAGAGAACACAAAGCGAATATAATGTAGCCGAGGTATCGCCAAAAGCCACAAGCATGGAAGAAGATGTAAAAGCAAGAGATGAGAAACCTGACGTGAAGCAAAAGATACTACAATGTACCGATATTCAGGAAGCTATAGATAATATAGTGATTAAGTTAAAAGAACTAGAAAGCAAAGTAAGCGGATTAGAAAATCAACTAAGAGAGCGTGAAAAAGCAGTAACTACATCTCTAAGGAGAAAGGAGAGATATTATGTCTTGGAATCTCCTGTAATGAGTTATAACGAGGCTCTAGGTAAATATGGCTCGTTAGTTGATAAATTAATTAATGAGAACAAGCTAATTAGAATAGGTTCACTTGTAGTTGATTCTTCCTTCTACTTTGGTTTTAAAAACAAGTTTCCATTAAAATTAGTTGATATAGATAACCTAACCACGTATGAGAAACAACTACTAGAGGAAATGAGAAAAGAAGCTCTAGTGGTTTTCCACGCTGGAAGAGAGTTTAGATTAGTCGGGTAGTGTTATAACCCTAAGTCCTCATATTCCTCGGTTATTACTGGAGCGTATCTCTCAGGATATTCCACACCTCCTGGGCATCCTTTACCATGTCTTATTGGTTTTTCTATTCGACTTAATAGCACCACTCTACTAGGAATAGATTCACTAAGTAATTTGTAACCCACAAGCTCACTAAGCTTACGAGAGTATTCTCTTACCTCGCTATGAGTTGGCATATTGTCCCTCGTTAACCTACCCTTACTCACCCCGAGATACATATATGCTTTAATCTCCACGTAGGTGGGATTACCTATCTCTATGAGTTTTGCAAATGATCTCATGGCTTCATCTTTATCGTTGAAGCCTTTAACTAATGTTATTCGATAAACAACAGGTGATTTAAATGATCTAACATAGTCCACTGTCTCGATAAATAACTCCCACGATCTAGGCACCATTGGTCTATTGAAATATTCGTAATTGTATTTATCCCAAGCTTCCATGCTTATGTAAAGTTGTGATGGCTCCTTCTCGAGGTTTTTCAGAACATCTGGTCTTGTTCCATGAGTAACAAGAAAAGTTGTGATTCCTCTCTTATGATACTCCTCTATGAGCTCTCCTAATCTTGGATACAACAATGGCTCCCCTGCTAGACTTATTGCTGCATGTCTGGGATTCAACGCTTCTTCCACCATTATCTGATCAGCTCGTGGATTGCCCTTAAATCCAGCCATTACTTGCCTATGTGTTAAAATACTATCCTCAACTACGACTTCGGGGTCATCAATAATAGGAGGCTTGGTATCATCCCAGTGCATTCCAATATCCTCGGGTTGAATTCGCCAGCAATGTAAGCATCTATTCCAACACCATGCTACCACAGGAGTCATTTGAATACATCTATGACTTTCAATACCATACCATAAGCACTTATAGCAGAATCTACGCCTAAGAACAGCCTCCTTCGACCAGTGACATCTTTTCACAGCACCAATGGTTCCTATGATATGGTATCCTTGCCTGGTTAGCTTGTTATATATGGCTTTATAAACGGGACTACTATTCCAGAATTCTTCTCTTTTTTGCCGAATTGATCTAATGTCAATCATCTAGTCACCTATTTGTTTGTCTTATTAAAAGGCTATTATATGGTTATAAGTAATACTTATAATCATTGGTTAAATATATATCAATAGTGATGAGCGAACCCGTGTCGGATCGATGAAGATGGTTGGCGTTACTGAGGTTGGTTAAGGTGCCAAGGATCTACCGAGTAAAGACATTGTTTGAAAAGGTATTCGAACTAGAAGTACTTGAGAAGACGCGATCAATTGTCGTGCTTAGAGATCGCGAGACAGGTATACTTTACAAAGTTAACATTAAAAAAGCGAATGGTGATCGATACATACTTAGTATTAACGGAGAAGATCACGTGGTTTACGCAAACGAAGAATTAATCCTTATTGACTCGTCACCTAGTCTAGTCAGATCTATAACTCCGTTGATAACCCAGGAGATTAAAAAAGAGAAAAGAGAAGAAGGTAAACCAGTCCAGGTATTAGAGCCTGGGCTTATAACATCACCTATATCAGGTAAAATTATAGATGTAAAGGTCAACCAAGGTAATGTTGTTAAAGCTGGTGATACATTACTATTATTAGAATCCATGAAGATGGTTATTGAAGTTAAATCACCTATGGAGGGAGTCGTTGAGAAAATATACGTAGAAAAAGGGGCGTCTGTGAATAAAGGTGATCGATTGGTTAAAATCAAATTATCATAACGGTATATTTGTATGTTTCCTAAATGGAGGGACTTCTACTCTTTTAATTAACATGGCAGCAAGGGCTTCATGAATCTTTCTTCTAGTATCCGCTATATCTATTACATCATCTATGTATCCAAGCTCTGCTGCTCTAAATGGATTTGCAAATAATTCTCTATATTCTTTTAACTTCTCTCTATATAATCCATCGGGATCTGGAGATTTCTCCATCTCTCTTCTATATAGTATACGCACCGCACCCTCCGGCCCCATAACGGCTATCTCAGCCGTGGGCCAAGCATAATTAACATCGCTACCAAGCGATAAACTACCCATAGCGATGTAGGCTCCACCATATGCTTTCCTCATTATAACAGTTATCTTAGGAACCGTTGCCTCTGCATATGCATGGAGCACTTTGGCTCCGTGTTTTATAATACCACCATGCTCCTGATCCACGCCAGGCATGAAACCAGGTGTATCTACAAGTGTAACTATTGGTATGTTGAATGAATCACAGAATCTTACGAATCTCGCTATCTTATTACTTGCATCTATGTCGATCACACCTGCATTTACTAGTGGTTGATTGGCAACTACGCCTACAACGTAGCCTCCTACTCTACCAAATCCTACAACGGCAGATTTTGCATAATAACTGTGAACTTCTAAGAATTCATTATTATCCAACATAGAGGTAATTACTTGCTTAACATCAAATGGCTTCATCGGATCAATTGGAACAACCTCATATAACTCTTCGAGTCTTCTATCAACTGGATCATCGGTTGGATTATATGGTGGATCCTCCGTGCTATTGCTTGGAAGATATGATAGTAGCTTTCTGACTATCGCAAAACCGTCATCCTCTGTTTCAACAACGAAGTGAGCTACTCCACTCGTGGATCCATGAACATCAGCTCCTCCTAGTTGTTCAAATGTAACACTAACACCTGTTGCTGCCTTTACAACTTCGGGCCCCGTGATGAACATGTATGATCCCTTGACCATGATAACGAAGTCCATTAAAGCCGGGCTATAAGCTGCCGCTCCTGCACATGGACCAAGTATAACAGCGATTTGCGGTATTACACCACTAGCTTTTACATTAGAGTAGAATATTCTACCACATCCATGTAGTGACGCGACGCCCTCTTGTATTCTAGCTCCACCGGAATCATACAGACCTATAACAGGAGCACCTGATTGTATAGCAAGCTCAATTACTCTAGCTATTTTCTCGCCATGTGCTTCACCAATGCTTCCACCAAGAACTGTAAAATCTTGCGCGTACAAATACACTAATCTCCCATCTATCCTACCATAACCAGCTACGACCCCATCTCCGGGAAACTTTTGCTTATCAAGTCCGAAATAAGTTGATCTTGTTATTCTCATCCATTGAAACTCTACAAAAGAGCCTGGATCTAGTAGTTTTTCAACCCTATCCCTAACCCATAATTTGCCTTTCTGTCTTTGTTGCTCTATCTTATCTTTTCCACCACCTATGATTGATTGATCACGTATTTCTCTTACTCTCCTATATAGTTCCCCATGTGAACTCATCAAGTAACCCTCTTTAAAACAGTTACTGCTGCCATAGTGCTAATACCACCAATGTTATGAGTTAATGCAACCAGTGGATCACTAGCTTTATATCCCGGAAAATCACCTCTTAATTGCATTACAGCCTCTGCAACCTGATATATACCTGTCGCTCCAACAGGATGCCCTCGTGCCTTTAACCCACCACTAAAGTTTATCTCTGGTCTATCCCCTCTTTGGAATTTACCTTCTTTATATAACTTAGGAGCAGAGCCCTTGGGGGCAAAGCCTAAATCCTCGATAGACACATATCCAGTTATGTGAAATGCATCGTGAAGCTCGATGTAATCCACATCTCTAATTGTTATTTTTGCTTTATCAAGTGCCTCTCTCGATGCTTTAATAGTGGAGTCCATAGTTAGTAGATCGTTCCTAGTAGTTAGATCAACGCTATCAGTAGATACGGAGACACTTGATAACTCAACTATAACATCTTTTCCAGACTTTCTAGCTATCTCTCTAGCTCTCTCCTCACCTCGCACAAGCAATACAGCAGCAGCACCATCACCTAAAGGAGCAGCGTGGTATAATCGTATCGGATCCGCTATCATCGTGCTCTTTAAGATCTCCTCAAGAGATGTCTTACGTGGCAATTGAGCATACGGATTAAAACTAGCGTACTCATGCATCTTTAGAGGCCAGTAAGATAGGTCTTCATCTGTGTATCCGAATACGTGTTGGTATAGTCTAGCAAGCATAGCATTTAAACCAGTGAACGTAGCTCCATAAAATACTTCGTAGTCAGCGTCTGCAGCCTGGGCAAGAGCCCCAGTTACAACCTCCGTGGTAGCCTCTGTTAGCTTTTCCACACCGCCAGCCGCGACAACGTCTACAACTCCTGATTTAACCAAAGCGTAGGCAGAATATAGCGCAACACCTCCACTTCCACAAGCTGCTTCTACTTTAAATGCAGGTATACCGCGGAAACCAGCATAGTCAGCTAAAAGAGCAGCTAGACTATCTTGTTGCATTAGAGTGCTTGATGTCATGTTACCAATGACAAGTGCTTGTGGTTTTACACCACCAGAGTCCCCTATCGCTTTCCACAAAGCATCAGCAAATAACTCCTTTGCGTGCTTCTCATAAAATCTACCTATTTTAGTCATCCCCACGCCAACCACATAAACCCTATCCACGATAAAACACCATTGATATAGAGATATAAGGACAGATATAAAAAGATAATGTGAATATTGGATGAGATCATTTCACACAAGTACTATGGGCGTCTGCGTTGGGATTGGATAATCTCTTAGAATTAGTCGAGGGGATCAAGGATAGCGGTCTAAGAAGCGTAGTTAAAGATATAATATCTAATCCGAGATTAACATTCACTGATGCAAAACCAATAATATCAATAGATGAATCTCCCGCGGCACCTCGTAAGCATCACTTTTTCACAGGTGGGTTACTTATACATACCTACATGGTCACTCTAATATCTCGAAAAATAGCTGATGCTATTAAGCATACTTATGGTCTAGATATAGATGAAGATCTAATCTTAGCAACTGCTATCTTACATGATATATTTAAATATTATCAATACACACCAGATAATCTCAGCGGAGGTTACAAAGTAAGAGAAGACTGGTACTTACCTCACGACTACGCTATCATAGCAGAGCTAGCAATAAGAGATGCACCTGATAAATTGATAAGAGCAATAAGCGAAGTGCATGGTCAATCACCATTCACGACAATAGAAGGGCTCATCGTGCATCTTGCAGATAGTCTTGACGCTAAATTAGGAGAATTACTACAAAATATTTTGATTTTTAAAGTCAAGGAATTCGAGAAAAAATGTTCACCTTATAGAATAATCGATGAACTAATGAAAAAACATGGTGTTAAGCAAATAATTCAATTGGCATTCAAAAACCATAGCGTATTAAAAAATTTAGCTGAGAGAGTTTGTAACGAGATCTCATTGGATACTTAGTTCACACGTGGAGTTTTTTATATCGCTCGTTATACATGCCTGTTTTGAAATTCAATGCCTATAGCAGCTTGTCTCTAATGAAAGAGATCTATGCGAGTGAGATTTCTATGAAAACAAAAGTGACTAATAGAGAGATAATAGAAATGTTCATTAAACCAAAGCATAACCAGAACACTCTTCTTAGTCGCCTAGCGATTAGCAAGGTGAAACCGGAGTACGAGTGAATTAATGGTAAAGTGATCCCCATGATCCTTAGAACTTGGTCGATATGAATAATTCTAGGAGTGGGAAATACACGGATGCTAAGGTTTATCATTTGATACCCGGTTACTAGGTATAACAATGCAACAATTAGCGATGGCAAAGATGTAATCTCGATCAATAATAACCTTAATCTCAGTGATTTTGAATTCATAAACACCCCTTTGGTTGAGGATATATTCACCTATCTCTTCGAAAGTTATGAAGTAAAACTGCCTCGACACACCAATTGGCACAATGTACATGGGTACTTCTTCGGGTGCTGCGCCAATTTTAGATTTCACTTGGTATCGTAAAATGCACCAACAACAACTGCACCATACCCTAACGCGGTTGCCACCAAATAAATGTTCTGACCCTAATGACCGACCTCCATTGGAATATATCTTTCTCTACCTCTTAATCCATACCTTGTCGTCTTTCTATCGTAAACAGCACATATTACTATGCTGATGGGAGCCTCGCGAACCCACTCTTGTCCAAGAGCAGCTACAGATAGGTCACCTCTTGAATCCCCTGTTCGCATAACTATGAGAATACGCTTCTTGAAGTTATACTTATAAATCCCCGCTGGAGGATATGTATTATTACCTACGATAACACCTCTCTCACCTATTGCAACGTATATCTCAAGTGGATATGTCCTCCGGCACTTGGAACTGCTCTAAGACCCCATTTAGTCTCTGTTACTCCATATGCAGACCATAATATCATTATAATCTAATCTAATTGAGTCTCAGGTATATTCTCGAATACTTCTTCTAAGCAAAATGGCTTCTTCAACTCTCATCTCACTTACAACATTAGGTAAAGAGAGTAGAACTAAGCCCTTCTCAAGGATTTTAAGTATAATTTCCTCAGATTGATCCTCGAAAGTCACGGGGACATATTCCTTCGGCAGTCCTTGAAACGCTTTCGAGGTGGAAAACATTAGAAGCAATACGTGTAGAATTATTCCTATCGATATTAGTAATGAAATCAAAAGTCCTAAGCTACGCACAATAGGGCACCCATAGTATAAATCATCGATAGTAGCTCTTTGAAGTCGAGTCATTCAATTCTCACAGCTCAAGATGCCACATTAACATCCAATACCACGAATCAATAACCACTCTATTTACACTTCATTACCAATACATTCCCGTAAGAAATCCAGATAGCTTGTATTATTTAATAATTTTCTATAGGCATCAGTTAGATCAATTGATCTCACAACGTACTCCCCTATATACTCTATACACCACTTTATTATCTCTGATAACCTGCACTTCCATGTAAATAAGCTACTCTTAACACCTGCTAATAAATCAAGTGGTGTTGGTAGAAGTAGGTCTAGTAGTGTTATTTTATCTGGAAAGATAATTCTTTTGAGTAACAGATATTCTATGTAGTCGTCGACCACCAATATACCACTCCATTGAGATATGACGGGCTTTAAACGCAAGGGTATGATGCCTAACCACTCAGATTCATTCACTTTCCCATATGCTTTAGCTTTAAGTACTAAAATAGCAACTTTCAATCCGATGTCAACTTGATTAGTTATATCTTGAAAAGTACGATAGCACTCTACATCAAGCCCGTAACTAAAAATAATATCTAGAACAGGTCTCCAAACCCTGTAAAAACTAGATGGGATGTATCTAACGTCCTGGTTTTTACATACCTCATCAGGTATCGGAATAAAGATCTTCACATCTTGTTTCACAAGAAACTCTGCAAGTTTTGAATACCCATGCTCTGTAAATGACGTGATAACAACCCATTTCAAAATAATCAACTCACTGGGTAGATATTTTGTAAACCATGTGAATGTAGAATGGTAACGATGACAATATACTAAGAAGCTCGGGTATGGCGACTCCTCTTGGAATTTTATATAGCAAGTGAATAAGCCACACTGATATATTAAAGATAATAATGACGAGCACTGTTATCATGAATCCCCCATGGAGAGCTTTCATGGTATATACTAAGATGAAGAATAGTAACGTAATAAAGAAAACCGCTGATACAATAAAATGAATAAACCCATAGATCTCATCAAACACTGCAATTAATGTAAGGAAATACCCCATGATCATTAGCGTCATAGAAATACCGATATCGAATTCTCTTACAAACATAGCTGAAAAACAAACTATAAGAAATCCCCCACTAGCTAGACCAAGATTGAAGATCCATGCTACATCACTATTTAATGCATGACCAAGATCACTAAGAGCATTTTCGAAAAGATTAAACCATCCAGATGAAAAAGCAGATATAGCAATAAAAGTCAATGGCACTGTTATAGACAAGAATCCTATTAAAAACTTAGCTATGTTCAAATCGAGCCCCTACATGTATAATAAAACCGCCCGTGTTATAAAATAACAGCCTAGAAAA
>JAWAPI010000002.1:0-47799 GCA_038894495.1 Desulfurococcaceae archaeon | reverse complement strand
CCTGGAGACAAGTACAGGGAGCCAGTGGGGGTTTAACCCCCGCGCGGGTTCAAATCCCGCCCCCGGCGCTTGAACCCTCCATAAACCCCCAAAACCTCTCTGAAGAAATTTAAGTAAATGTAATATCCCATCGTCTACTCATCCCTCCACAGATGTTATCCCTACTTAAGCACTTGTGATTATATTATTCTTCAAATATTACTCCAAACCCTGCTAGATCGCCATTATGGACATAGAATATCTGTCATTCAATATAGTCGCTCTATCAACGTGCCCTTTCTCGGCACAACAGGTTCAACCCCCTCCATGTATAGACTCCTGATTATTCTCTTGATACGAACCTTGGATTTGTGAAGAGTAATTGATATTTCACATATCGCGGTATTGGCACAATAATACTTTCAACATTGCTGATCATCACTCATAATAACTGCTCCTTCTACATGACATTGTTTCTTTAACTATGCGAAATCAATATGCTTTGATACTACCAATCTCGATTATGTTCTTAAAAACAATGGTCCAATACATTCTAAAACCTAGTTAATGGACATCGATGAACCAGTTGGATAAAGATCAAATCAATTAAAGAAGCTCTGAGCAGAGGTTTTGTAAAACACAGTGGTGATCTCCTCTCTACTCTAGATCTACAAACTCCTCAGCATAGCTTATGCTTATTGATTCTTTACCTCTTCTAACTCCTAATCAACGAGATTGCTGAATTAATCCAAACTGTTTACCTCTACTAGAAATGAAATAGGAGAGTTATGATTACTCTTCGATAAGATTATCGAAGATTAAATTAAAACTCTCGAAAATAAGTTCCCCGTATTGATATATCATTGATAGATATCAGAATATTACATTGTTAAGAATATGATAAGCATGCAAAGAGAAAAAGGTAAGCTGGTCTAAACCTCGCGAAGAGCTATGTTTGTATATAAAAAACCCTTATACAATATTTTAAAAGCTTGATTGTCTTAATAGATTGGCTAGGACTAATCTATCTATGCTTATGGTGGAAGTGTTTGAACAGGGAGTTTAGAAGAATATTGAGAATATTGGAAACAGATGTAGATGGAGAGTTACCATTGGTTTATGGATTAACAACAATTAAGGGTATAGGATATAATCTAGCAACAGTAATATGTAAAGTCTCAGGCTTAGATCCAAGAATGAAAACTGGGTACTTAACAGACGATGAAGTTAAGCTAGTAGAGGATATTGTGAAAAACCCACAAAAATTTGGAATACCTTCCTGGTACTATAATAGAAGAAGAGATGTAGAGACAGGTATCGATCTACACTTTGTTGGCGCTACTTTAATATTCCATGTAAAGGAGGACATTGAGCGAGAAAAGAGAATTAAAAGTTGGCGTGGAATTAGACATGCTATTGGATTAAAGGTGAGAGGGCAAAGAACAAGGACAACAGGTAGATTAGGAGTAACTGTGGGTGTTAAGAGAAAGAAAACCACACAGCAGAAAAAACAATGATCGGTGATAGACATGGGTGATCCCAAGAAATCTAGGAGAGCTTGGACAGGTCCTAGACATCCATGGAGCAAAGAGAGATTACTCGATGAATCTAGGTTAATGGGTATGTATGGATTGAGAAATAAGCAAGAATTATGGAAAGCTGCAACTATCATTAGGTATTTTAGGCATAGAGCACGTAGATTGCTAGCTGCTCCACTAGAGGTACGTGAAAAGGAGGAGAAGAGTCTTATTGGAAAACTCATTGAATTAGGATTACTAAACGAGGGTGCAAGGCTCGATGATGTATTAAGCCTACGTGTCGAGGATCTTCTCGAGAGACGTCTCCAGACAGTTGTCTATAGAAAGGGACTTGCTAAATCTATCTACGAGGCGCGCCAATTAATTACACATGGTCATGTAGCCATAGGAGGTAGAAGAATAACATCACCTGGATACCTAGTTTCAAGAGGTGAAGAGCCATTAGTCAACTACTACTATAAAAGCCCATATGCAACTATATCTCAATCACCTGAGTCGAGCGCCTCTTAGCTAACTAAGTGGTGGTGTATACATGGCTTTTGCATTTAGAGAGTTAAGATGGGGTATTGCTCATATCTACAGTAGCTCTAACAATACAATAGTGCATGTAACAGATTTATCTGGAGCTGAAACCGTAAGCATGTGGAGTGGTGGTAGAGTTGTCAAAGCAGACCGCGAGAAGCCAAGCCCCTATGCCGCGATGTTAGCTTCATCAAAATGCGCAAGTGAGGCGATGGATAAGGGTATAATGGCACTGCATATCAAAGTTAGAGCACCTGGTGGGCATGGGTCTAAGACGCCTGGTCCAGGAGCACAAGCTGCTATTAGAGCACTAGCCCGATCAGGGTTTATAATCGGTAGAATAGAGGATGTTACACCAATACCACACGATACAACTAGACGACCTGGTGGAAGAAGAGGAAGAAGACTATAGATAGGTGGATTTTTATTGAGCATTGAAATCCTCGAGAATACTCCTTTCACAATTAAATTAAGAATAAAAGGTTTCCCTCTACACTTGGTTAACGGTATCAGAAGAGCAATTATGAGCGAAGTACCAGTTATGGCAATTGACTATGTAATAATGGTTGAGAACTCAAGTGTATTCTACGATGAGTACATTGCTCATAGATTGGGCTTAATACCGTTGAAAAGCGAGTACGCATACGATAGGTATAGATCACCTGAGGAATGCGCTGAGGCTGGTGAAAAAAGAGTATTCTCAACTGATTGTTTTGCTAAGTTCGATCTTGAAGCAGAGGGACCCGAGGAAGGTTTTTTAACAATTTATAGCAAAGACATGGTTCCAAGTGATCCAGATATTGTTCCTGTATTTCAAAGCATTCCAATTGTTAAGCTAAGTAAAGGTCAGAGAATTAAGCTAGAAGCTTTCGCTAGGCTTGGGAGAGGCAAAGAGCACATCAAGTGGAGTCCTGCCTCAATTGCTGTTCATAAACATGTTCCTAGGATCATCATAAGAGAGGACTTGTGCGATAACTGTAGTAAATGCATAGATGCTTGTCCAAGAGGTATATTTGAGTTCGTAAATGGCAAAATAGTTATTAATAGAGATAAGATTCTCTCATGTACTTTTTGTAGACTATGTGAAAACGTATGTAGCAATGGAGCGGTTAGAGTCGAAAGGGAAGAAGATGAATACGTATTGTACTTTGAATCAACTGGTTCTCTAAGCCCCAAGAAAATACTTATTGAGGCGTCAAACGTACTTATTAGGAAGATTGATGAATTTGAGGAGAAATTGAAAGCAGTAGGTGTTATTCAATGAAGAGGTCTAATAAGAAGACAAATCTAGTGCTTAGAAACATGGTAGAAACTCTTTTAAAGTATTCGCGAGAATACAATGCTAGTATATGGAGAGCCGTAGCTGAGGAATTACTAAGACCACGTAGAAGAAGACGAGCAGTAAATATTGGTAGAATAAATAGGTATACAAGTCCAGGTGATTGTATAGTAGTTCCAGGCAAGGTTCTTGGTGCTGGAAACCTAGAACACCCAGTAATTATTGCAGCCCTTGGTTTTTCAAAAACAGCACTTGAAAAGATCCAGAGAGCAGGTGGTAAAGCTATTAGTATATTTGATCTTTTACGGGATAATCCAAGAGGTTCAAGTGTGAAGATCATTGGGTGATAAAATGTCTTCGACAAAGGAGAAAACACTTTATATAGATGCAAGTGGTCAAATACTTGGCAGACTAGCTAGTATTATAGCTAAAAAATTACTAGAAGGCTTTCATGTATATGTATTCAACGCTGAGAAAGCCGTGATAAGTGGAAAGAGAAGTAGAGTTATCGAGAGCTATAAAAAACTATTAAAAGTAAGGTCTCATGTAAACCCCGAGAAAGGCGTTAAGCGACCTAGAAACCCAGTTAATATCTTTAAGCATGCTGTAAGAGGAATGCTCCCTAAGACCAAGCCACATGGTAGAGAGGCTTTTAAAAGACTCAAAGTATACATAGGAATACCGCCTGATTTCGTTAACGTGGAACTAGTTAAGTTTAATGAAGCCGATTGTAGTAGACTAAGGGGTAGATATATTACAGTAGAAGAAGTATCACGTTCTATGGGTTGGAAAGGAGGTGAGATAGTTGAGCACTGAGCCAAGGTCTCAGAGTATAAAAATAGTTGTTTCAACAGGTAAGAGAAAGACAAGCATTGCAAGAGCTATTATTAAACCCGGCGATGGCAGGGTCTGGATTAATGGAGTGCCACTAGAGATATACCCCGTTGAGATACCAAAAGAAAAAATAACTGAGCCATTGATGTTAATTGGAAATCTAGCTAAAAACATAGATATCAAGGTAAATGTAAGAGGTGGAGGTATAATAAGTCAAGCCGATGCATGCCGTGTTGCAATAGCAAGAGGTTTGATCGAATACTTCAATGAGCACCGCGAGGAGTTGTTAAAGATCTTTAGGGAATATGATAGACACTTACTAAGTGGTGATCCTAGGCAAACAGAGCCCGAGAAATGGGGTAGATATAGCGCTAGGAGGAGATGGCAGAAAAGCTATAGGTGATTTATGCATGCTCTTCCCCGTAAGATGCTTTACATGCGGATCTGTTATTGGGCATCTATGGGAGGAATATGTAAAGAGAGTTAAACAAGGGGAGCACCCGGCAAAGGTACTCGACGATCTCGGTATTAAGAGATATTGTTGTAGACGTATGTTTTTATCACACGTTGAAATCGCAGATGATGTATTACACTATCCAAAGATATCATGAGGTGTGAGATATGAGTAGCGAAGAGATTAAACAACAAATAACTATTGAATTACTTGTTCCAATAGATAAGTACCTATCTGCAGGAGTTCATATTGGGACACATATTTGCACAAAGTTCGCTGAGCCATTTGTATATAGAGTTAGATCAGACGGTGTATATATATTAGATGTAAGAAAGATCGATGAAAGACTTAGAACAGCGGGTAAGTTCCTCTCAGCATATGATCCAGCAAAAATAGCAGTGGTATCAGTTAGACTATATGGTAGAAAACCTATTGAGAAAATGTGTCAATATTTACAATGTAAACCACTCGTAGGTAGATTTCTACCGGGGACATTTACAAATCCATCACTTAAATGGTACTTTGAGCCAGAAGTGGTTTTACTAACTGATCCAAGAGCGGATTCTCAGGCTTTAAAAGAAGCCGCTGAAATAGGGATCCCGGTAGTAGCTTTCGTAGACACTGATAATAAAACAGAGTTCGTCGATCTAGCGATACCAGGTAACAACAAAGGAAGGAAGAGCCTTGCACTATTATACTGGATATTAACAAGGCAAGTTCTTCGTGAAAAGGGATTAATACCAATAACCGCTGATCTACCTGAATCCCCCACAGAGTTTGAAACACCTATATAGCTTAAGCTACTTGATAATCACTGTTCTTTTACATCTTAGAATACCATGTCTTTGCATAAGCTTTTAGTATCACAAGTTCTATACTATTAACAAGGGATTACACTTGAGTAAAGTACGTAGACCAGTAGTAGCAGGCTACTTCTATCCAAGTAGAAGATCTGAGCTCATAGAAATGATTGAATGGTCTTTTAAACACAGTATAGGACCAGGTATGCTACCTCAACTATCTACTGAGAGGAGAAAGGGGATAATAGGCTATATTGTTCCTCACGCTGGATACATGTATAGTGGGCCTATTGCAGCACACGCATACTATGATATGGCACAATACGGTGTTCTCGACACGATCATAGTACTAGGCACAAATCATACTGGTCTTGGAAAACCAATCTCAGTCTACCCTGAAGGTGCATGGGAAACTCCTCTAGGTGTTCTACATGTTGATGGGGAACTAGGTAAGAAAGTAGTCGAATACAGTGAACTAGGAGACTTTGACGTATATGCACACCTTGAAGAACACTCGATCGAGGTTCAATTACCATTCATCCAATACATATACAGGTATAATACAAAGATATTACCTATAGTAATTGGTATCCATACCCCAGAGGCTGCCTCTGATCTCGCCAATGCCATCTACAATGCCGCAAGAGACTTAAATAGAGATATCATTGTGTTAGCAAGTAGTGATTTTAATCACTATGAACCACATAATATCACGGTTGAAAAAGATAACCTCGCGATTAGCAAGATAATAGAGCTAAACACGGGGGAATTTTACAGGGTATTAATCCATGAAGATATAAGTATATGTGGACCTGGAGGTATAATGACATTAATTGAGCTAACAAAGAAGATAAATGGAAAAGCACGTCTCTTGAAACATGCAACAAGTGGAGATATCTCAGGTGATAAAAGAGCTGTTGTGGGCTACGCTAGTATAAAGTTTCAAATGTAACTCAACTGTGTTGGTAATTTAATATAACATCATTTTATTTTTAATTAATGTTTTAAAAACCTAAGGTGCTTATATTGGATCATACTAAGAGGAAAATAGAACACATAGAGATCAGCCTAAGAGGAGACATAGTATTTGAAAACAACTGTAAAGACATATTTAATGAGGTAATACTAGTTCACCAGGCTTTCCCAAGACTAAGCCTTAAAGAAGTAGACATTACTACAAGGTTTCTTGGATATGAGCTAGATGCACCTGTTCTAATCGAGGCGATTACTGGCGGTCATCCCCAAGTGAAGATCATTAATGAAGCACTAGGTAAAACCGCGGGAAGATATAGAGTTGCTATAGGTCTTGGAAGTCAACGTCCAATAATCACATCTAATTTCAACCGTGAAATCATCGAGACATATCGAGTTGTACGTGAATACGCGAGAGAGGTACCTGTGATTGGGAATATCGGCATTACACAACTTAGAGAACTAGATATCGAGATTATCAAGGAACTAGTTAATGTAATAGAAGCAGATGCATTAGCAATTCACTTGAACCCTGCACAGGAGATAATACAGCCAGAGGGAGATCACGACTTTAGAAGCGATCTATTAGACAAAGTAGAGAGATTAGTAAAAGAGCTTGGGAAGCCAGTAATTATCAAAGAAGTTGGAAATGGCTTATCTATGGAAGTAGTGAGGTTATTCAGCGAGAGAGGTGTAAGACTATTCGACACCGCGGGCTCATGTGGCACAAGCTGGGTTAAAATAGAGGCTCTTAGAAACCCTGATAATACATTACCAAGAAAACTCGGTTCTCTACTTCACGAGTTAAAATGGGGTATTCCAACACCAATCTCACTTATTGAAACAAGGTATTCTAATCCAAGCGCTTTTATAATAGCAAGTGGCGGTGTATGGAATGGAGTATACGCTGCTAAGTTAATAGCACTTGGAGGAGACATAGTTGGATTTGCTAGGCCGATGCTTAAAGTATTCCTCGAGAACGGGGTTGAGGGAATGAATAGATATATTGAGGAATACATCACTGAGCTTAAATTCACAATGTTTCTAGTGGGAGCTAGAAGCATAAAAGAACTGAGATCATCTCCAATAGTGTTAGGGCCTTGGATCAAGAACTACGTAGAGCAAAGAGGCATCAAAATAGGAGATTACATATCAAGAATCAGAATAGGTGTTTATTAGAAATGTCTAGCTATATATTTCCCGAAGTCTATGTTGAAAACGTAGAAAGCACGAGATATCTATGTATAATGGGAAACGAAGAGTCCATTGTTACTGAAAATAGAGAGAAACCAATTAGTTGTGCACGTAGATATGGGATCATACCATATGAGCAAGTAATTAACTACATAGACCTAGTATCCTCGAAAACAACTAAGTCCATTGCTTTACTACATGCAAATTTATCGAATAACACTTATAGCGGTTTTATTGTCGAGAACAACTCAGATATTTGTATACAAGAGGTTAAAGGAGGCTATATATATGTATTCGTGAGAGAAGGCGAAATCATAGAAAGAAATGCGGATATAGCCTACGTTGTAACAAATAAGCTAGAAATTAGAAATATTAAATCATTGTGTACAGGGTTACTTGCTTTGATAATAGATATTCCATGGGATAAACCACGTAGAACTATATTGGTGAGTGTGAGTGAGTATAGATCAATCAATGCTAGAAAAAATCCGTGAAGTAGCATATAAACATGCTATAATCAACGCGGTAAAACACATGGGTAAAGCCGATTTAAAGGCTGTAGTCTCAAAGATAGCCGCTGAGCTACCAGAAGCTCGCGGTGCATTGAGATCACTGATGGATTTCGTGAAAAACATTGTGGAAGAAGTCAATAAATTAGATTTCGAGGAGCAGTTAAAAATAGCTAGAACAAACTGGCCTGAATTAATAGAAGAAAAAACAATTGAGTATAAAAAGGAGCTTCCACCTCTACCATCAGCAATCGAGGGTAAGATTGTCACTAGGCTTGCTCCTAATCCTGATTTCACGCTTCATCTAGGGAATGCTAGGCCAGCTTTGCTTAACTACTGGTATGCAAAGATTTACAGAGGTAAGATGATACTGCGATTCGAAGACACAGATCCTCGTATAAAAGCTCCATACCCAGATACATATGAATCTATAAAGAGAGATCTCGAGTGGCTTGGAGTATCATGGGATGAGGAGTATATACAGAGTCTTCGACTACCATTATTCTATGAGATCGCGAAAGAGCTTATTTCTAGGGGAGGAGCATATGTTGATCTATGCGATAACAAGACATTTAAGCAATATAGAAATAAAGGCCTTGCATGCCCACATAGAGAGAAGCCGATTGAATATCAGCTAGATGAATGGGATAAGATCATGGAAGGACATTACAGCGAGGGAGAGGTTGTTGTAAGAGTTAAAACAGATGTACAACACCCCGATCTCAGTGTTAGAGACTGGGTAGCTTTTCGAATTATAGACACCAGTAAAACACCTCATCCAATAGTTGGTGAGAAGTATGCATTGTGGCCAACTTATAACTTCGCTGCTGGGGTTGACGATCACTTAATGGGGGTAACACATATACTTAGGGCAAAAGAGCATATTACTAATACTATCAAGCAGAGGTATCTATATGATCACATGGGTTGGAAATACCCGGAGACAATACATTTTGGAAGACTATCACTCGAGGGAGTTGCACTCAGTAAGTCGAAGACAAAGAAACTAATAGCCGAGAAAGGAATATCTTCATACTCTGATCCCAGGCTAGGCACTATACAAGGGCTTCGTAGAAGAGGTATTGTCAAAGAAACCATATGGAAGCTAATAAAGGAAGTTGGAATAAAAGGAATAGATGCAAAGATAAGCTTAGCTAACTTATACGCTATCAATAGAATTAACATAGACCCTGTTGCCAATAGATACATGGCAGTCGAATCACCTGTTAAGCTTGTTCTAAGAGGTATAAAAGATGAATTAAGAGCAATGATCCCTGTGCATCCATCTAGGAAAGAATACTATACATACGCAATAAAAGATGAAGATATAGTCTCAATCTCTAGACAAGACCTCGAAACAGTTAGAGGAAAAATATTTAGACTCATGGGTCTTGCTAATTTTGAGTTAAAGAGCGTCATTGAAAAAGACGAGTTACTCTACATTGCAGATCTTCATAGCGTGGAGCATGATGCTATTAAAAAATACGATGCACCTGTTATTCAGTGGGTTTTCAACGTAGAGAGCGTTGTAGGTAAAATGCTAAAATCGCAAGGATTACTACTCGAGGAGAAAACACTGCTCATTGAAAGAAGAATTCTACGGGAGAAAGTAGATTCGATCATCCAATTATATAGAATAGGCTTTGCAAGAGTCGATGAAATAGGAGAGAATTCAATTACATTGATCTTCTCTCATGATTAATCCTCGCCAAGAAATTATTCAATAGAAAGCTTTTTAAGCAATAAATAGTGTTTATATCACTAGCAAGACGACGTAATGGAGGAGGATGACTATGTCAAGGCCTTTTTACGTAAAGTTTGATGTACCATCAGATCTAGCTGAGAAAATATATGAAGCAGTGAGAAAAGCGCGTGAATCAGGGGGAAAAGTAAAGAAAGGAACGAATGAGACGACAAAAGCTGTTGAGAGAGGACAAGCAAAACTAATTGTTATCGCGACTGATGTAGATCCACCGGAGATCGTTGCTCATTTACCAATATTATGTGACGAGAAGAAAATACCATATGCATATGTGCCAAGCAAGAAGAAACTAGGTGAAGCAGCTGGAATAGAAGTAGCAGCTGCCTCAGTAGCTATTCTAGAGCCGGGCGATGCTAAAGAGATCGTTGAGGATATCATTAAGAGAGTACAGGAGATAAGAGCAAAGAGCGGTGTATAAGTAATATAACACCATTAATCGTCGTAATACTAAGTATTTTTTTACAATATGGTGAAATCCTTTTAATTAATTAATCTTAATTAATCAAAATATTAAGCAAATCTCTTGATAGAATAATTCCCTGAAATCATCTCCTAGTTGTTAGTTTCCTTGCCTCTCTCTCCGTTTCTCTCAGTATAATGATGTCTCCGACTCTTACAGGCCCTTTAACGTTTCTGGTGATTACTCTTCCCTTATCTCTTCCTTCTAGTATTCTAACTCTAACCTGTGTAATCTCTCCTGTTACACCTGTTCTTCCAAGTATTTGTATAACCTCGGCTGGAAATCCTATCTCCTCTATTAAGTTTATTCTAGGTGGTTCAAATACTATTTTTTCAATTCTTTTCCCGTTCTCGCTCAAGTCAAATCCCCTTGTTACTTTGAGAAAAATAGTTTTTAAGCCTTTTAAAAATGCTATTGTAAGGCTAAGAGAGAGGGTTGCTTATGCCTAGACTAGCTACTTGTTCATTTTGTGGAAACCAAATAGAGCAGGGAACGGGATTAATGTATGTATTGGGGGATGGCTCTATATTATGGTTTTGCAGCGGAAAATGCTTTAGAAGCTATCAATTCAAGAGAGACCCACGTAAATTAAAGTGGACTAGGAAGTATGGGCAACAAGCTAAGTAGCTTTATTGCTGCTGGAACACAAATCCGTATAGAGGATCTGTTTTTCTCTTGATCTTGATAATCTCGCTTAGAACTTGTTTCTCATCATCACGTAATTCATTGTAGTACTTTGTTAACCAGTGCACTACGTGTTCTTTCGGTATATCAGTGTATACAACATCTCCCTCATCGATGTGTCTACCAACCATCACCTTTCCCTTTATACTTATAGCTACTCTTTGACCAATAACCGCGTGTTTTAATACATTGTCTCTATCTCTAATTTGCATAATAAGACCAACATCTACGCCATCTTCTCTCATTAATGGATAGCTTGATTTTATCGTGCCACCTAGGACCTCGACTCCTACGATAGCTGGATCACTTCTACGAAATATGTATCCTGGTATTATTCTAATCTTCGCGGGTCTCACTAAGCTCTCGATCTCTTTCTGCTTCATCTGCTCCTTGAACTCTTTTAGCCATTTTAAATAATCTTCTAATAGCTGGTATATAATGTTATTTGAGAATGTCTTGATCTCCTCAATTGATATAGCTTCCTCGGCTTCTTTCAATATCTTTGTGTTAAAAACTAGAATAACACCATACTCTGGTTTTGATTTCTTCACGACAGAGGCTTCAATAACATCATTTTTCGTTACGGGGCCTACATCTGCTAGTCTTATCGGGATATTTTCTCTTCTAAGAGCCTCTACGAGCGCCTCTAGTGATCCAAGCGTATCTGCTTTAACTACAACACCATCGCTTTCGACTTTGACTCTTATTTTAGATATCTCCTCTGCTACTTGTTTTACATAGTCATCAACTGGTTTCAGCGGTGAGATAACGTAAAGCGGTGATCCCGCTATTACATCATCGAGGTCTGGTGCTGCTATTTTTACACCTGCAGCAGCCACTACTTGTTCAACTTGTATAAATCTACCCTCATGCATTCTCATATCTTGTAGTGGGCGAGGTAAGAGTAGAGCTCTTACACGTGTTATCCTATACCCAGTGCTTGTAGCTACGATGAAAGCATCGTTTTTACGAATAACTCCATCGTATATGATAACATCTATTGTTGTTCCTAGACCCTCCTCTTCTTTAACCTCTAATACAACGCCTTTTGCTCCTTCATCACCACTTATCAATTTCTTTTTCATAAATTGCTGTGCTAATCCAGTAATTAACGCAAGTAATTCCGGGACTCCCTCACCTGTTCTAGCTGAGACAGGGACTATTGGAATTGTCTTCCTGAAATCCCTGACTCTATCAAATCTCTCTGCTTCTAGTCCATACTCGTATAATTGACCTATCAGAGAGTAGATTTTTTCATCGAGTCTACTTACTGTCTTAGGATTCTGCTTCTTCACAGATTCAAGAAAAGGCTCATCTCGTTGTGGAACCCATCCTTCAACTTTATCGATCTTATTAGCAGCTATTACAAATGGTACTTTCCTCTCTATTAATAGCTGTATAGATTCACGTGTTTGTGGTTTAACACCTTCATTGATATCAATCACTAAGATGGCCATGTCCGCTACACTACCTCCACGTCTCCGAAGACTAGCAAATAACTCGTGTCCAGGTGTGTCTATGAAAAGAAGACCCGGTATTTCTATCTTTATCCTTGGAAAGATCCTTTTTAACCTCTCCGATATCTTCTCCAACACACTAGCTGGAACAATACTTGCCCCGATATGTTGTGTTATCTCTCCAGGCTCTTTTCTAGCAACAGCAGTTCCACGTATTTTGTCTAGTAGTGTTGTCTTTCCGTGATCAACATGCCCAAGCACTGTTATGATAGGCTGCCTAATCCATGTCTTTTCAATTGTATCCATAACCATCACCTACAATAGGATATATAAGTATCTTAATTAATTGATTACATTGCCACCGGGAAACTGGTGGCGATATATATGCCGGATTTCAAAATAGTAATCAACGACCCGGAAGCATATAAGAACTTGAAAGTTTTAAAAGCCAAAGTAGTTGGAGACTCTGAAATACCATTCACTGATAAAATGAAAGAGAAGCTTGAGTTACCCATAGCCAAAGTCAATTCAAAACTATATAGTGAAATAGGGGCAAAGTATGGCATCGTGGTTATTAGAATGAGGCGACCAGATACAGGGGATAGGGTTAAACTAACATGTAAACTAGAAATCGATGAAAACACTCCTGAAAACACAGTTAGAGTTAGTATAGCTAAATTAATAGATCTCACCGGAACCAACGAACTAGATGGAGAAGTATTCCGAGCACCTGCATGGCAAATAAGAATAAACGATGAACGAACCAGTGCATTCATCGGTCTCAAAATCGGGGACGAGATATCAGGCGAGATACTAGGGTTGAAAAACACGAAGTTATCAATAACCGGAGGAAGCGATATAAGTGGATTCCCCATGAGACCTGATATCATAGGACCTGTGAAGAAAAACGCTTTGTTATCAGGACCACCAGGTTTACATCCAAGAGATAAAGGAGAAAGAAGACGGAAGACAGTTAGAGGTAATACAATAGCACCAGATATTGTTCAAATAAACACCAAGATAAAATACGAGTAGCTTATATTAGTTAGAAATCAAGGTGATTTTTTGACTCAATCCGCGTTGAAAACACCCGAGGTTAATATAGGAGTTGTAGGACACGTTGATCATGGAAAAACCACACTAGTGCAGGCATTAACTGGTATATGGACAGCTAGACATAGTAAGGAGCTAGAGAGAGGAATGACTATTTTTCTAGGATACGCAGATGGAAACATAGCTTATTGTAGAGGCTTAAAACCACCTGAATCGTATACCACTGAGCTAACTTGTCCAGATGGTGAGCAAGCTGATATATTACGTAGAGTTAGCTATGTAGATGCGCCAGGCCACGAAGCATACATGACAACAATGCTTAGTGGCGCAATGGTTGTAGATGGTGCAATCTTAGTCGTTGCCGCGAATGAACCATGTCCACAGCCTCAAACAATAGAGCATTTAATGGCTCTCCAGGTGCTAGGAGTAAGAAATATCATTATAGTTCAAAATAAAGTAGATGTTGTATCGAGAGAACAAGCTATTAAAAACTACGAAGAGATAGCTAACTTCGCAAAAGCCACAATCGCTGAGAATGCGCCAATAATACCAGTGAGCGCGCTGCATAAAGTAAACATAGATGTATTGCTACAAGCTATACAAGAAGTTATACCTACGCCACAAAGAGACCTCTCCAAGCCTCCACTGATGTATATAATTAGAAGCTTCGATATAAATAGACCTGGAACACCATACAACATGATCCAGGGAGGAGTGATCGGTGGAACACTTATTCAAGGTAGACTACGAGTAGGCGATGAGATAATGATTCTACCAGGTGTTAAGACAACTAGGGAAAGTAGTAAGTCTAGAGCACACATGTATTCTCCAATAGTTACAACAATCGAGGAACTAAGATATGGTGATATAGCTGTTAAGGAGGCTTATCCAAGTGGTCTATTAGCTATTAGAACAAACCTAGATCCATCATTAACTAAAGCTGATCAACTTGTAGGATCAATAGTAACAATTCCTAGCAACAAAATACCTGTTGTTAGATCAATTGGAGTCGAGTATCATGAACTAGAGAGAGTCGTGGGATTACGTGGACAATCAGTTAAACTGCCACCCTTGCAAACTAATGAAAAAGTGATCATAGCTGTGGGATCAGCGACTAGGGTAGCAACCGTGAGATCACTTAAAAAAGAACTAGTTGAATTTGAACTAGACGAGCCTGTTGCGGCATGGGAGAATTCAAGAATAGCTATTGGAAGACGTGTAATGGCTCGCTGGAGACTTGCGGGATGGGGAATTGTCAGGGAGTTCCACGAGTAAAAGAGTAATTGTCCTTCTCGACACAAATATGTTAATGCTCATGGCTAGTGGTATCGCAGTCTTGGAGAATATAAAGGAGGAGCTTGAGACAGAGCCATCGTTCATTGTGCTATCACCTGTATACAATGAACTATTAAAAATCTATGAGAAAAGCGTGGGTAAGACAAAGAAACAAGCATTATTTGCCATGGAGATCTCGAGAAAATACTGTGAAATAGTAGATTACCCTTTAAAAGAAGGTGAAACTACCGATGATGCCATAATAAGATTTGCCTTAGAGAACAACGCTATTGTAGCTACAAATGACAAAGCCTTGAGATCAAGGCTGAGAGAGATAGGTATTCCAGAAGCATATCTCAGGGAGGAATCTCATAGAATAAAAGTGGAGGGATACTATAAATAACCTTGTTTTTAATAAATAATCTGTTCGTAATTATATGGGGTGCTTTTAGAAATGTTTGCATTAATTCAAGCAACAGATTACATACGTATACCACCTTCAAAATTCGGTAGAAAACTAGAGGATGCTGTGCAAGAAGAGCTTAGAGCTAAATATGAAGGTGCTTTAATAAGTGTTGAAAAAGGAGATAGATCTAAGCTAGGTATTGTAATAAGCGTAGTAGATGCTAAAGCTGACCCAATTGGTGTAATAGTACCTGGGGATGGAGCTACCTATCATAAAGTAGTTTTTAATACCCTAGTATTTATGCCATTCGAAAGAGAAGTTATCGAAGGCGAAGTAGTCTCAGTGACTCGTGCTGGATTATATGTAAATCTAGGAGTAATTGATGGATTTATACATATAAATCAGGTATCCGATGAAAGAGTAACTTTTGACACAGCGACAGGCTCCCTCTTACTCGAGGAATCTAGAAGAAATGTTGAGAAAGGAGATAAAGTAAGAGCAAGAATATATGTAGTGAGCACTATGCCTGGTAAAGGACTTAGAATACACATGACCATGAGACAGCCAGGACTTGGTAAAATAGATTGGATTAAGAGATCCTAAGGTGTAGTATTTAATGAGTGGGAAATCTAGAGGTAAGCCTTTTAAAGCATGTAGATCATGTAAAGCCCTAGTTGACAAGGAGACTCAGTCATGCCCCGTATGCGGGTCAAGAGATTTCACGGATGAATGGGAGGGAGTTATTGTTTTAATTAAACCAGAAGAATCCGAGATCGCTAAGACAATTGATGTAAAGAACAAGGGTAGATTCGTTGTCAAAATCGAGTAAAGTGCGTCTTCTACCAGTTCTAAGCTTACCAAGTGATTTTAGAATCGATCTTTCAATACCACAAGGGGTATTATTTGTCCACCCTGAGAGAGAAGTAATTAAGGGTCTCCACGGGGATGTTACCATAGGAGACGTGGTCTCGAACAGGCATTTTTCAAGTATAAAAATACGAGACTTTAAAACCAAGAGATCGTTGACTATGAGAGAGAGGCAACTCCATGATTTAGGAGAATGCGCATTTATAGCTATTAACCCACCGGGCTCCATAAGTCTTAACAGCTTAACAGTATTAGAGATCGCAAGGGCGGGGATTATATGCGTTATTGGAGAGGAAGACTTACTTGTAATTCCATTTCTAAGACACGGAGATAGAAATATAATATATGGTCAACCAGACTCCGGAGCAGTGTTAGTGAAAACCCGTAGTGAAATAGCTATTAAGGTATTTAAAATATTAAAACCAACTATGGTTAAATATGAAATACAATTAAACTATCATGGTGTTTCAAATGAGCAGAAACATTAAATTGCTAGATAAATACGATGCAGTAATAATCGAGGAGAGATATAATGAGTTAATTGGTAGACGAGAAGTAAGACTAAAAATACTTCATATTAGCGAGGGCACATTAAGCCGTGGGTTACTTAAGCAAGGACTAGCTAAGTTATACAACAAGGAGCCAGGTTTAGTTTTTATCAGGAAAGCAGGGTCAAAATGTGGTTTCCCAGAGACAATAGTCGAAGCACATATATATGATAACATTGATAGAGCAAGAGCATTTGAACCACAATATATTATTAAAAGAGACGAGAGATCTCTCCAGAAGATGTCTATGTAGTATATATGCGAGGTGTGCTGAATGGCACATGTGCATAAACTATATGAAGTTGATTATAAAAAAGGAGTTATAAAGAGAAAGAATAAGAAATGCCCTAGGTGTGGTTCATTCATGGGATTTCACCAAAAACCTAGTCCTCGATGGCATTGTGGTAAATGTAGCTATGTAGAGTATGCAAAGTAATGTTTTTAACAAAATGGAGTTTTCACATGTCAATTTTCAACAGGTCATATAAGCTAAGTATTCCTTCACAACCCGTTGAAAAAACCATTAGGATTATGGGGATAGAGTCAACTAGCCATACATTCGGGGTTGGTATTGTAGAGCTACGAGATACCTCTGTGTATTTCTTAGCAAATGTGTCTAGCCAATATAAGCCTAAACATGGTGGTATTCATCCAAGAGAGTCTTTCTTACACCATGTAAGCAACGCTTCTATTGTTATATCTAAAGCCTTATCAATAAGCAAGTTATCAATTGAGAACATTGATGCTATCTCGGTAGCTGTAGGTCCTGGTTTAGGTCCTTGCCTAAGAGTGGGAGCTAGCATAGCTCGGTTTCTAGCATCTTTTTACAATATACCTATAATACCTGTTAATCACGCTGCTGCACATATAGAGATAGGTAAACTAATAAGCGGATTCAATGACCCTGTAATTGTCTATGTATCAGGAGGTAACACAATGGTTATTGTCCAGAAGAATCACATGTATAGAGTTATAGGTGAAACACTAGATATCCCTCTAGGTAATTTACTTGATACGTTTGCACGCGAGATAGGGATAGCTCCTCCTTACATAGTAAATGGTCAACACGCTGTTGACATTTGCTCCGATTGGAGTGAGGAGTTCACAGTGCTACCATATACTGTTAAAGGATGTGATTTAAGTTACTCGGGGTTATTAACAGCTGCTGTTAGATACGCTAAGAAAGATCTTGGGAATAAAAAATACATTGGGACAATATGTAGAAGCCTACGTGAAATAGCCTTTAACATGCTTGTTGAGGTCACAGAAAGGACTCTAATGCTAAGCAATAAGAAAAGTATATTACTCGTTGGTGGGGTAGCTGCTAACCGTGTTCTCAATGAAAAATTCGAGATTATTGCGTCTCATTACGGTGTTAATTACTACGGAACACCGCCCGAGGTAGCTGGAGATAATGGATTGATGATCGCATATACTGGTTTACTAGGATATCTCTACGACATGGCTAAGAGACCAAGCGAGGTCATAGTGAGACAGAGATATAGACTAGATGAGGAGCAGTTCCCATGGCTACCTATATAGGAGAATTGATTTCAAGAGGAGCCGAGGCCGAGATCTACCTCGTGAATTTCTTTGGTCTGAAATCGATATTAAAGAAAAGAGTTCACAAGGCTTATAGAAACCAGTTTTTCGACGAGTTATTTATCAAGAGCAGGACTAGAATAGAGGCGAAAATTCTCTCAGAGCTCTATTATAACAAGCTTAATGTGCCAGCAGTGTACTTCTTTGATGATGAACAAGGAGTTATTATAATGGAATATATAGAGGGTCATAATCTCTCAAGGACATTTGAGTCACTAACACGATCTACTATCCTAGACATCGCTCACGAGATAGGTTCATTTGCAGGTTGTATGCATAGCCTAGGTATATATCACGGTGACTTTACACTTGCAAATGTCTTATTTGCGAATAATAAAGTAGTTATTATAGATTTTGGATTATCTGGGTATAGCACAGATATAGAGGAGTACGCTATTGATCTACACTTAATGAGGAGAAGTATTCATGTAATAAACCCAGATCTAGTGGGTGTTTTTATGGATAACCTACTAGATGCATATAGAAAGACATTCCTAGGAAACCCCGAGGATGTCTTTAAGAGAATGAGAGAGATTAGCGCGCGTGGACGTTACATCGATAGAGAACTAAGAAAATCCATAATGAGGGAGAGATATATTGACTGAGATATGTATTGTAACTAGTAATGAACATAAGTTCAAAGAGATATCTAAAGTGGCTGAGGAATACAATGTAAAAGTCCATATGTGTCCAGGGCTTAAACTAGAGATTCAATCTCTGAACCTCGAGGAAATAGTAGTTAAATCAGCTATGCTCGCATACATATATCTCAATAAACCATTACTCGTCGAGGATGCTGGGTTATTCATAGATGCTCTTAATGGATTCCCAGGACCATTTAGTAGCTATGTATATAATACAATAGGTATACAGGGAATATTGAAATTAATGAAGGGTGTTAGTAATAGAAAAGCATGTTTTAGATCAGTAGTAGCATTAATAGTGAACAATAATATATTTAAAACTAGCGGGGAAATATGCGGAGAAATAGTCTCAGAGCCACGTGGCTCCTTTGGATTTGGATTCGACCCTATATTTAAACCATGTGGAGTAGATAAGACATTTGCTGAGATGGAGATAGATGAGAAAAACAAATATAGTCATAGAGCTAAGTCAGTTAGAAGAGCCCTAGAGATGCTACTTGGAAATCAACGTAACATGCTTATAAACCAGAAATAGACTCTATTGATTTCCTAGGTGCTTACAATGAATAAAAGAAGAGATAAAGGAGAGTCTCACCCGACAAGACCAGCAAGAGCTGGGCCACCGAGATGGCTTAAACTAGACATGAGTCCAAGTGACATTGAGTTACTTGTTATTGAGCTTGCCAAGAAAGGCTATACTCCATCTATGATTGGTATGATACTAAGAGACCAGTTCGGTATACCTCTCGTGAAGCAAGTAATTGGTAAGAAAGTAGAAGAGATATTAACTAGACACGGTATTAAACTATTAATCCCAGAGGATTTATTTAATTTAATGAAAAGAGCTGTTAACCTGCGAAGACACCTAGAGGAGCATCCGAAAGACTATCATAGCGAGAGAGGATTAATAGAAATAGAGTCGAAGATCCATAGGTTAGTTAAGTATTATAAGAGAGTTGGTAAACTACCTGTTGATTGGAGATACGACCCCGAGGCAGCTAAGCTTATTATCTCAACTGGTATTTATAGATTCCCTGAAGGATCTTGATCTTTGATCCTAGTCTTGTTTTCTAGTTCCATGTATGGTGGTTAATTGAGCGAGAAGATATTAGCGGAGTTCACCAAAGAATACAAGAGTATAGTTATAATACCTGATACTTCGCTTGATTCACTACTAGCATCTAGTATTTTGTTTAAAAAGCTCCTTGAATATGGACTAGATGTTAGGGTATCTATTAACGCTAAGATCCTCATTGATTACCCAAATGACCCAGCAATAGTGGTAGGGTTACCAGTTATTAACAAAGATAAGCAACTCGCCATTACAAGCACTAGCCCGGAGAGCTCGACTACAGGAGTTGTTGTATCTATGCTTGATAAACTAGTAGGCATTGATTACATGGATAAGTTAATATCAATCATAGCTGGTCTCTACAGAGACCTCTATGACTTCAAGAGCGGCGCGTTCAAAGGTGTTGAAAACGAGTATCTCAAAAGCCTCGTTAACGAGAAGAGAGTAGTAGAGGTTGCAGGTCTTAGGCTCTGGGGGGTTAGAAGGGTTGGAACAGCGACTGCTCTTGCGAGAACACTACTCCCCTATATTCCTGGATTCACTGGGAATATAAGCAAAGCCCTTAAAATAGTTTCAGATGCTTTTAAAACACAAGATCCAAGTAGTATAAGGGAAAAAGAGATCAAGCCCGGTGAAAACAAGGACTTAATTCTCACCTTTCTAAAGCTCTTAACGGAGTCTACAAAGGATACTAGCTTAGTTTACAGGTTGCTCGGCGATTTCTACGTAACTTTACAAATCCACAATGAATCAATTGATATCGAGCTACATGAGCTTCTTGGGGCTTTAATAGTCTCGGAGAGTCTATGCTACGAATGCCCCTTAGATATCGCTATTACGGCCCTTGATAAAAGTATGTTGATACAGTTTCTTATTTTGTATGATACTATTATCGACGAATTGGCTCTCAATGTTGGATCAATATTCGAAAACCTTAGAAGAGGAGAACTAGTTGAATTACCTGGTAAAGTCAAAAGACCAGATATACTAATCGATATACTATCATATACTAAGGCTCTACCAAGAGATAAAGCCCTAGTTGTCAACAGCGAGATTGGATCTATAACTGTTCTTAGAGAGCTCATTCGAGTGGGTGTAAAACCGGAGAAAGTATATGAATCCTGTCGAGAGGATCAAATTTGTCCCCTAAAGTAGAAGTAAACCTAGCAATATACACCGATAATAACGTATTTGTAGATTCAGTGAATCAAGCGCTTAGACCTGATAACCTGAATCCTCCACTAAACCTGGAGATCTCTAGTGTTGTCAAATCGCTGGGAAACAACAAGTATACATATATGATAAATATAAAAACACATGGAGACCTAGCTCACGCGATTAAGAGAGCTAGGTCAACTATTAACGAGGTCCTAGCAATTGTAAAGGCTATTTACAAGGTATTTAAGGTAGTCGAGAGACAAGATAAGTTTTTAAGAGATTGACCAAGATAAGTTTTTAAAGATGTATAAAATTCATTGTTAAATACGTAGATAGAGGTGCTTAAAAGACTTGGCGACAAAACCAGTAGTGAAAGACAAGTGGAAAATGAAGAAGTGGTATGAGGTCTTAGCTCCAGAGGTTTTTGGATACGTTAGTCTAGGTAGTGTGCCCTCTGATCATCCAGATAAATTAATTGGTAGAGTTATTGAGACAACTCTATATGATCTAACAGGTGATATCTCACAAGTCCACGTGAAAATATACTTCCAAATAGTGAGAGTAGAGGACGATAAAGCTTATACAAGGTTTAAAGGACATGAACTAGCAAGAGATTATTTAAAAAGCCTAGTTAGGAGAAAAAGCAGTAAAATACATGGCATATTCGATGTTCAGACAAAAGATGGATATGTATTAAGAATAACGATTGTTACATTGACAAGCTATAGGTGTAAAACAAGCCAGAAGATAGCCATTAGAAAAGTAATGAGAGACTACATTGTTCGAAAAGCATCAGAGCTAACTCTAAACGATCTTTTAAATGAGATCTTGAAAGGGACAATATCCACCGAGATCGCTGAAAACACAAAGAAAATCTATCCAGTTAGAAGAGTAGAAGTTTATAAGACAAAGCTATTAATGATACCGACCCCTGAGGGGCCTAAACCAGCTGTTGTAGTATCCCCGATACAACTCAAAAAAGCTAGCCAAGAATAGTATAGATCGATCTCTAACTAATCTCTCATCCTAATTAATAGCAGAATATCTTTAGAAGTAGTTTTGAGAAGATATATAGAATTGACAACACTACTAATATAAAAGGCTGGATATCTTGGCAGTAGGTGAAAGCTCGTTATTGATAGTACTCTCATCTCTGATAATTCTAGGTTGTATAGTTGAGTTTATTGTTAACTGGGAATTTATTGTATTATTCTTGGCTTTTGTAGTTGTAGTATTCATTGTTAAGCCAAAGCCTTTGATTGTTTTACTATTATCCCAAGCGTACTGCTTTGCTATGTTTATATTATCATATAGTTATGTTTCTATTCCAATATATATATCGGTCTCGTCCTTGTCCACAGTATATTATGTATTTCACTCTACAACCAGTGATCCAAGGCAACCTATAATTAAAATGATCCTAGTTTTCATCCCTCTTTATATTATACAGCCTAGAAGCCTCGTGGTAGGCTTATCTTCGATATTATCCCTGTCGTTTCTAATTATAATGGAGCAGTTGAAAATAAATAGATCAAGAGTTAGTTTATTACTATCTAGTCCAACAGTATACCTAGATGATTATGTAAGTATAATTGTCGATATTTCAAGCCCAGGAGTCTTCGAGTACAATGTATTAATTGATGATAAAGTCCTTGAATATGGCAAAGCCAGGGACAGAGTCCTAGCGAATATAAAGGTTAAGGCCACTGGCCTCGGGGTCCATAAACAAGCTGTAAGGGTCTTGATCAACGGTGGTCACAGGCTAGCTAGAGTTCAACATGGTCCCTTTACTGTTGAATACACCGTGACTCCGAGATTTATGGATATGTATCGAAAAGCAGAGAGAATAATAAAAGAGTATCAAAGATATTTATCAGTTCCATTGATTTTGAAATCAACTACGCTAATTCAGATGTTATCAAGGGAGGCGAGTGAAGGGGTTATAAGTCCAGGTATTAGCTTGGAGTATCCTGTTGTAGATACGTACTCAAGGCAAGGTAAGAAGTATACTGAATTAGCGGGATCTGGGGGAGGTGGTGATGAGTACCAGGAAAAACCAAAGGCTCCATTGATCTTGGATAGTAGTCAATTACGGCGGGGAGAAGATCGAAAAAGCTTTGAACTGAAATTCCAGTGGAAGATCCCAAGTGAATTATTACATAAAATTATACAGGAGTCAAGGCCTAGACTAGGTGAATACGTGGGGTTAAGAGAGTTCCAGCCAGGAGATTTTCTTAAGCTAGTTCACTGGAAGAGGAGCTTGCGTAAGGCAGATGATTATGATCTTGTAATCAAGGTCTTTAGCTCAAGTGATATAGATAAGCCCGCTAAGAAATCAAGACATATTATAATAGCAGATCTAGTAACTACTAGTAGTCTTGAACTAGATCTCCTTCTACAAACACTATATGGACACGTGTTGTCATCTGCTATGGAGAAAAAAAGACCAGAGCTCACCAGCGAGTTCTACATATACATTACAACACCACGTGGAACAACATATCTCTTAGCAGGTAAGGCGTTAGATGTACTACTAGGTCTTAATCATATCATACTCGAGGAAAAAATCAATGCATTATATGACTATAATAGCTGGGATAGACCATCGAGTTTCCTAAGCCAGGAACCAACCGGTGTCTTACAAGACTTGTTAAGCTACTACGAGGCATATGGAAACGCTATAGTAAGGGATTTAAAGTCAAGGGGGATCGAGCGTGGAGTTGTTGTACTCATTTATTCAAAGGCGCTGAGCTTTAAATACCATGTTGTCTCACATGTTTTTTCAAGGAATAGATACGTACCAACAATACCTACAAAGGAGGATTAAGGTAAGCTATCAAAGCACTGTACCATGTTAATTTCTTGAATAGTTCTCTTTTCAATGAGAGCTCCTTGTCTATTAACTAGGATCAATTGAATTGTGTAGTGTCTTGAGTTTGATTCTTCTCTACATAGATAATACGTGCTTAAAACAAGGTTTTTATTGATTTAGAAGAGGGGTAGTCTATTGGTTAAAGCTATTATACTAGCCGCCGGGGAAGGAACAAGGCTAAGACCTATAACCGAGACTAGACCTAAGAGCATGATACCTATTCTATGTAAACCAATCTTAGAGTGGCATATCAATGCATTATTCAGAGCTGGAGTCGAGGAAATCTACGTAGTAGTCGGATATTTAAAAGAACATATATTGAGATTTCTAAGCTCACGTGGTTTCTACAATGGAAGAGTCAAGGTGATTGAACAAGGAGATTTAAAAGGAACAGGTGATGCTATGCTAAAAGCAACAAGTGAGATAGGATATGGCGATGAAGTTGTTATTACATATGCTGATTTATTCATAGAAGACTGGGATATTATTTCAAGACTCACAAGAGAACAAGAGAACACTGTTCTAGGCGTAGTAGTTGAGAATCCAAGAGATTATGGAGTGCTGTACACGAGAGACCACTACTTGTTAAGAGTCGTTGAGAAACCCGATGAACCCAAGTCTAACCTAGTAAACGCTGGGATCTATAAACTGAGCACAACCGATATACTTGAAAATAAAGACATAGAGCCTAGTCCTCGTGGCGAAATAGAGGCAACTGACTTGTTAAATAAGATAACTAGTAAGAAACCAATTAGAATCGCTCTATATGAGAAGAAATGGATTGATATTGGAAAACCATGGCATGTAATAGATGCAAATAAAGTTGCACTTAGAAACATTATTCGACTAGTTAGAGGGAAAATCCTGGAACCTGTTTATATTGATGGAGATATATTTATTGATGAGGACACGACTATATATCCTTACTCAACTATACAAGGACCTGTCTACATTGGTAGAAACGTTGAGATCGGCCCTAACGCGTATATTAGGCCCTGGTCCGTGATATGTGATTATTCAAAAATTGGTTTCTCCGTAGAGGTCAAGGAGAGCATTATATTTGAAAATGTTCATGCACATCACTTAGCATATATTGGCGATAGCGTAATATGCGAGAACACGAATTTAGGGGCTGGAACAATCCTTGCAAATCTTAGACATGACGAGAAAACAGTTAAAATGATGGTTAAAAACTTGCTTGAAGACACTGGAAGACGCAAGCTAGGTGCTATTATAGGCGCTAATGTAAAAACAGGTGTTAATGTATCTATAATGCCCGGTGTTAAGATAGGTTCATATTCATGGATCCTACCGGGCACAGTAGTCTACAGAGATGTTGAGAGAAACACTATTTACCCCCAATATACTAAGAATAAACATGAGTGATGAGTTTGACGCCTGAATACGATATCGATGAGTTTAAGAAGAGGTATCCTAGGTTATCAGATGAGTTATTCTCGGGTAAGACAAAGCAACTTAAGATGAAGATTGATATATTAGATCCCTGGAGAGGATATGTCCCCACAGTTATTGATTATATCAGACGATGTAAGACTATCAAAGAAGCATTTGAAGTTGTGGATTACCTTGTAAAAAGAAATGAATTACCCCGGGAGGAGGCAGAGAGAATTAAAGAGATTCTAAAGAATAATGGCTTAGATGTATTTGGCGGTAGAAAAGAAGATGACTACTACTTCAAGGAGGCAAGGAGGTTTTGGAATAATATGAGATCTAGGATGCGTAGAGAGATAGAATCTGGAGACCTAGATACTGAGGAGTAATTTACCTAGCTTTACTAGCAACTATTCTAACTACATCGTTGTCTTCCAGCACATGTGACTCACTAATACGCTTTTTTCTCTTAGCATCTATTGCGTATAGGAAGCTCTCACCTAGATCTGTATGCACCATGTATGCTAACTCCCTAGTTGTTGTTCCATGCTCAACGAGGTAAGCATCAGGCAGTATGTTTCCATAGTGATCTGTATACTTATTCTCATCTTCAACTGGGTAAATAGTGATAAGTTTTAGTTTATTAAACACCGCTTTCTTGAGTAATTCTTGAACACCTGTTGTTCTATAGATCTTGAGGACCTGCTTGTCAACTAGTTCTAGTGCTTTTAACTGATCTCTACTTAGTTTCACCAGTGGTGTTAAGTATTTAAACTCTTCATCTCCTGGTAGATACTCTATGATTCCAGTTTGGCTGGCTTTCCTCAATATAAGTTCTCCAAGCGAACTAACTGGGACGATGTTTTCTTCTCCAAACACTCTTACAAGATTCTTCACGTTGTCTAGTGCTTCTGGGTAGTCTACTTTATTAGCTGCGATTATAATAGGTTTTGATACTTCCCGTAGTTTCACCGCGAACTCATCAATATCTTGCTGGCTCCATGTTTTAGGATGTTTACTATCTAAGTTTGCGTGTTTTATTGCCTCGATGATGTGTTTTCTCTTTATACTAATACCAGCTAGATTTTGATATATCACATCTATTGGGTTTTGAGCTGTGATAATAGATCTCTCTATTTTACTACTCCATACTCTATGAATAACGCTTTTAAACCACTCGTTTATCTCATTTATTATTACCTCCGCTTCTTCAACTGGATTATATGTACCTGGCTTAACTCTATTTCCCTCTGGATCTGTTGAGCCAGAGGCGTCTACAACGTGGATTAATACATCTGCTTGTCTCAAGTCATCCATGAATTTATTACCAAGACCTCTTCCCTTGCTTGCTCCTGGTATAAGACCCGCTACATCTACTATTTTTATAGGAATGAATCTATCTCCTCTAGTGCAGAAACCACTTCGTGGATTACAACTCCTCAAGCCAAGGTCTACGTGGACACATCTTTTCCTAACATATGCTATTCCAGTGTTTGGCTCGATTGTTGTAAAGGGGTGATCCGCTATTTTAACGGGAATAAGTGTTAGAGCAGTGAATAATGTTGATTTACCAACGTTTGTTTTACCAACTATTCCTACAATTTTCTCTGGTGGAGGCATGTTTATTAACCAGTTATATAAAAACCTTTTTGATATTTAAGTAGATTTGGCACGGTGTTTACAATGGCTAGGAGCATGTATTATTATCTATCAGAGACTTGGCAAAGGATCTATGAAGGGGAGTTGAAACAGCTACTTAGAGAGAAGTTAATTAAGTGGAGAAGAGAGCCAACAATAACAAGAGTAGAGAATCCAACAAGACTTGATAGAGCCAGGGCTCTCGGATACAAGGCCAAGGTAGGGTTCATAGTAGTGAGAGTTAGAGTGCGCAAAGGAGGTCAGAGAAAGCCAAGACCAGATAGTGGTCGTAGACCCAAGAGAATGGGTGTTTATGGATACGCCCCTGCTAAAAGCCTTAAATTAATAGCAGAGGAGAGAGCTGCAAGAAAGTATCGTAACATGGAGGTTTTAAACAGCTATTATGTAGGTGAAGACGGTAAATACAAATGGTACGAGGTCATACTAGTAGATAGAAACCACCCAGCTGTATGTGGCGACCCTGAGATAAGTTGGATATGTGAACCTCAAAACCATGGAAGAGTATTTAGAGGATTAACAAGTGCTGGTAAGAAAATGCGTGGATTAAGAAAGAGTCGTGGTCTGCGTGGAACAGTGCACTATAAGTGGAGGAAGAAGCAAAAAGAACGTGAGTTAAAGAAGCGTCATGAAGCTCATAGAGGAGCACGCGAGCCATGGCAAGTAGCGGAGAAGCTAAGGGAGAAAGAAGAGCAGTAGAGGCATTTAAAGTAGAAATATCCGCGTTTTGCCATGCTACTGAGGATTGCTTCAGGGTTGAAGAGGCTATTAGGAATCTCTTCCCATCCGACTTGAATAAAAAAATTGTTATCAACACTATTAAAGAAGAAGGCTACTATGGTAATCCTATACATATATTGTCCGTGAAAGTACGAGATCCTTTGTTAGTTGATCAGTTATTAAAACACCTTGCAGAGAGCTTAGAGCCCATCGAGAAAAGTATCTTAAAGGCCACTTTCAACATACGATATGATACCAGAGGAAATAGATTGATCATAAGATTCTCTAAGCAAGACCTATACCAGGGTGTTCTCAAAATATCAGATACAGATGATATTGTAAAACTTACAATACATTTTAGAAAAGCCAGGAACCCTAATATCGTAGTTGATTATTTAAAACACTTGAATATAATATCGTAGGATCAAGGGGAATAACCTGAAGACTGGGGTATTCATAGATTCATTTGTTAAAAAATGTGATACAAGAACGCTTGAAACTGCGTGGAGACTTGGATACAAGGCCATTATATGCGAGGATCTCCATGATTTACCTCACTACGATTCTCATATTAAAGCACCCAGGGTAATTAAGAAAATACTTCTCTCAGCAAATCAACAATCTGAGTTAAAGAAACAGCTTAGAGACGTGGATTATAATAGGATGTTTATAACAGTCCACCCGTTATCAGTAGAGACTGCAAGATGGTGTGCTCATGATTCAAGGGTTGATAGCATCTTAATGACACCTGAAAATATATCCCTCTTCGATAAAAAACAGCTTGGAGTCATGAAATACTATTCCAAGCCTCTTGAGGTAACTATGAAGGATCTTCTTGATAAAGTAGAACTAAGAGAGCTCATATACAGGAGGTTAAAGCTATATATTAGTAGAAGGCTACCATTTATACTATCGTCTAGAGCTGAGAAATGGTGTGATCTCTACCCTCCATTATCGCTATTAAAGATCATGTTAACACAATACGATGTCCCAGATGAGATATCAATGCTCGCTATATCAAATATTCCTGAGATGATAATTTCTAGGAAAAGGATTGATAACACTTGATCTGGGAATTGATAGCGATCACCGCTCTAGCTATTTCTATTATACTATTCATCTCAACTACCTACCTACTCAGGAGAGTTAATAGGCTTTACAAAGGCTTAGTTAAACTAATCGAGTTGAAACCTAGCAAAGTCAAGAGAGTTAGAAAAAGATATATAGTCTTCGCGGCTCTATTTGAAGATGAGATCTCTATTAATGAACTAGATAAGGCTCTCAGAGATGTTTTCATAATGTATTATGGTGTTAGTCTCTATAGCAAGGCTTCCCCACGCATAGTATTTTACGATGAGAGACTTGGACGCGGTGTTTTAAGAGTATCACATACTTGCGTAGACCATGCTATAGCTACACTTGGATTAATCAAGAGTATAAACAACAAGAGATGTATTATAGTGCCTATAAGAACAACGGGTACTCTTAAAAAAGCACAAGAATACATGTTGAAAACCAGGATATAAGTAGGTTATTTCTTTCTCGATTTCCCTAGAGGATGTTTATAAATGTTGTTTTCATTCACGTTTATTGGGGTGTTTACCTATAAGATAGATATAGGATGATGATGCCGCTCCAGTATGAATTGTGATTAATTCGCGACGAGCTGAAGATTTAAACCCCCTATTTATTGAATAATATTATTGAAAGAGAGCGGGGGTGCCCGAGCATGGTCAAAGGGGGCGGACTTAAGATCCGCTGGCGTAGGCCTGCGTGGGTTCAAATCCCACCCCCCGCACTGGACTCCATTGATCCTCTTCTAAGCAGTGAGATTAGTTAGTTCTCTTAAGTGTATAAATCAGGGTCTTAGATACAATAGACTTTTTAATACTTAATAGTTTAATATTCCTAATATCATATATTCAATACCTAGTAGGTGGTAACATGGGAATATCAATGGCGGCTGCATATGACAGAGCTATTACGATATTCTCTCCAGATGGCAGAATATATCAAGTTGAATATGCTTTTGAAGCTGTGAGAAGAGGATTAACAGCTTTTGGTATGAAAACCAAGACAGCTGTTGTAATAGCAGCTGAGAAGAGGAAGATATCACCACTTGTAGATGAGAAATCTATCCAAAAGATATTCAAAATAGATGACCATATAGGTGCTAGCTACGCTGGAATGGCTGGAGATGGTAGAATACTTCTTGACTACGCTATTCAGAAGGCGCTGCTACATAGATTCTACTACGATGAGCCTATACCAGTAGAATACCTTGCTAAACTCGTATGTGATGTAAAACAACTATATACACAGCATGCTGGTGTAAGGCCTTTCGGTGTATCAATTATATTTGCAGGTATCGATGAGCGGGGGCCACAGATATACATGACAGAGCCTAGTGGTAGATACGTCGGGTACTATGCAGCGACTATAGGTGAGAAAAGCAATACTATCTCGGAATACCTCGAGAAGACGTATCAATACGACCTAGATCCAAAGGAGTCAATTAAACTCGCTGTTAAAGCAATATTGAACATAATTGAGAATAAACCCTATGAAAACTTCATAGAGCTTGGCTACGCAGATATATACGAGAGAAGGTTCAAGATACTATCCGCAGAGGAGATAAAGGAGTACATCGACGAGGCTTTAAAGAAGTAGTGTAGAGGATTAATAGGTGTGTTTTGCTTTTTAACATTGTGTCAAAATTGCTCTCTTTTAATCAACTAGGTGTATTGTCTTGAAAGATAAACACGTTATAGCTCGCTACGAGGCAAAGGGTCATAGATTTGAGATACTAGTTGACCCAGACAAAGCCCTCGAGCTTAAACTAGGTAAGAGTATAAGCATCGATGATGTCCTAATTAGCGATGTAGTTTACAAGGATGCTAAGAAGGGTTTAAAAGCGTCTCCCGAGGCTCTTAGAGAGGTTTTTGGAACAGATGACTCGAGAACAATTGCAGTGGAGATAATTAAGAAAGGAGAGATACCATTAACAACAGAGCAACGTAGAAAACTCATAGAGGAGAAAAAAGCACAAGTAGTTAACCTCATAGCTAAGAACGCTATAGACCCCAAGACTAAGTTACCAATACCAGTTAAGAGAATAGAGCTTGCATTGGAGCAGGCTAGAGTTGCTATCGATCCATTTAAACCAGCGGAGGTTCAATTCGAGGAGATCGTCTCCCAAATCGCTAGGATAATACCCTTAAAGATAGCTAAAGCTATGGTGATAATCCGTGTTCCACCTGAACATGCTAGTAAAAGCATGAAAGCACTACAAGTAATGGGAAGTATTAAGAAAACTCGTTGGCTAAGCGATGGTAGCTTAGAGCTTGAGATAGAAATCCCCGCTGGTTTACAACAGGAGTTAATAGATAAGGTAAACGCATTAACTAAGGGAAGTGGAGATGTGAAAATAATTAGCATTGGGTAGTTCCACATGAAGATCCTTGTAGCTGATAGACAAATAGCGAGGCCCGGAGATTGCTTAGCTATCTTAGAAAAAGAAGAAGCGTTACCCGAGAAAGAATTCAAGTATTACCCAGATAAACATATATACATTGTTGGAAACAAGGTATTTAGTGACGTGATAGGGATAGTAAGCATAAGTGATGGATCAATAAGTATCATACCACTCGAGGGAGTATACATCCCCCGTAAAGACGACCTAGTTATAGGAGTAGTGAGAGATGTAGGTGTATCACAGTGGATACTTGATATTAAAGCACCGTATAAAGCAATACTCCCCGCTAACGATATTATCGAGGGATTTAATCCATCAATTCATAATCTCAGAAACTACCTTGACATTGGGGACTTTGTGCTCGCTAAGGTAGCTGTATTTGACAGGTTAAGAGATCCTGTTCTAACCACTAAGAGTAAGGGTCTAGGTAAAATAATAGATGGCTTTGTTATTGAGATAAAACCAAGTAAAGTCGCTCGAATAATTGGGAAAAGAGGTAGTATGCTTAATATATTAACAAGCATGACAAAATGCGAGATAACTATTGGATTAAATGGATATGTATGGGCAAAGTGCCCTAGTAACCATGTTCTCGATGTATTAATAAAGGCTGTTAAATTAATAGAGATAAAGGCGCATATGAAGGGTTTAACAGAGGAGGTTAAATTATTCTTAGAATCAAACCTAGGTGCTAGAAATGAGTAAGCCAGTCTTGATAACCGAGGATGGGATACGAGTAGATGGGAGAAAACCAGACGAGATGAGACCGGTTAAAGTAACTATAGGTGCGTTGAAAAACGCCAATGGAAGTGCTCTCGTCGAGTATGGTAAGACAAAAGTTATCGCGGCTGTCTATGGACCTCGAGAGGCATTGCCAAGGCATATAAGTATGCCAAATAGAGCTGTCCTACGTGTTAGATACCATATGGCTCCTTTCTCCACGGAGGAGAGAAAAACACCAGCACCAACTAGGAGAGAAATCGAGCTATCTAAGGTTATTCGAGAGGCACTTGAATCAGTTATATTTACAGAGATGTTTCCCAGGACAGGTATAGATATATTCATAGAGGTACTACAAGCGGATGGAGGAACTAGAACAGCTGGATTAACCGCTGCTTCTCTTGCACTAGCAGACGCTGGTATACCAATGAAAGACCTTGCTATAGGTGTTGCTATTGGGAAAGTTAACGGTGTATTAGTAGTAGATATCAATGAACTAGAAGACTCCTATGGAGAAGCCGATCTACCCATCGGAATACTCCCAAATCTCGGGGAGATAGTCTTATTCCAGCTAAATGGGGTTCTCACAAGAGAAGAATTGATCAAGGCGGTTGATATGGCGTACAAAGCAGCTGAGCATGTATACAAGGTCTCTAAGGAAGCATTACATAGTAAATATATGAAGTTAATGGAGGAGGTGAAAATATAATGAGCATCACACCTGAGCGTGAACTATATCCAAAAATGTTCACTGAGTATATGTTGAAAATGTTAAAGCGCGGGGAGAGAGTCGATAATAGAGGTCTACTCGACTACAGACCCATCAATGTTATTCTAAATCCAATTGAGAAATCAGACGGGAGCGCCATGGTAAGAATAGGTAGAACACAGGTTCTAGTAGGTGTTAAACTCGAACTGGGTTCACCTTTCCCAGATAGACCAAGCGAGGGTGTATTACAAGTACACGCAGAGTTCGTTCCATTAGCATCGCCTAGTTTCGAGCCAGGTCCACCCGATGAAAATGCAATTGAGCTCGCAAGGGTAGTTGATAGGTCTCTCAGAGAGCCCAGGGTAGTTAAACTCGAAGACCTAGTTATAGAGCCTGGAAGACTTGTCTGGGTTGTATACAACGATATATATCTCATCGACCACGGTGGGAACGCCATCGATGCAAGTACATTAGCATCAATGCTTGCACTGAGCACAGCGAAGATCCCTGAATTGGTTAAAACAGAGACAGGGTATAAGATAGATCGATCTAAAAAGAAGAACAATTTACCAATATCAACACTTGTTACAACTATTACACTTGCAATCATAGATGATATAATCATAGTAGACCCAACTATTGAAGAAGAATCTATAGCTAACTCGATCTTGACACTAGCAGTTGACGAGAGAGAAAGAATCTGCGGTGCTCAGAAAAAAGGAGAAAGAGGAATACCAAGAAGCATACTTGAGAGAGCTATTGACATAGCTCTTGACAAGAGTAAATATTTAATAAGCTACATTAGGAATGTTTTAAATAATCCATTAGAGTACACTAAATCACTATCAGATATGGGTGCTTAGAAATGGGCAAGACAAAGATAGTGGGGATAGCTGGTAGATATGGAGCTAGATATGGTGCTACATTACGTAAGAAGGTCAGAGACTTGCTAGTTAAAAGGTACTCACCACATATGTGTCCCTTCTGTGCACATAGGGGTCGAGTAGTGAGGATAAGCACTGGAATATGGATTTGCAAGAAATGTGGAGCTAAATGGAGTGGGGGAGCGTACGTTCCTAGAACGGAGTTATCAAAGACTTTTCCAAGTATTATAACTAGGGATTAGATTTTTTGATCCTCGTTACAGTGTCTAGGAGATCTACATCTAGAATTAGATCATTCACTAAAGACCTTGTCTCTATTATTCCATTATCTATGAGAATTAGTCGTGGACATAGATCTCTAGTTGAGCTTGCATTAGAAGCTAAGAAAAACAAGTTGAAATATGTACTAATCGTTTCAGAGTGGAGAGGTAATCCAGGCTCATTGATACTACATGAGTTGACAGAGGATAGTGCTCAAAGAGCTCAGCTATCAAGAGTAGCTACAATTGTCCTTAAAGGTGTTAAATTATCAAGAGAGAATCCATTATCCTCCAGAGCATATGGTGTAAGCAACGTAGCAGTAGACTACTCTGGATGTATTACACAAGACTGCTTCTACCTCGCAGACTTACTAAACAAGATCTTTGAGAAGATACTAAGCAAAGATCCAGACATCGTATACAAGCTCGAAGATAATAAATACTTAGAGCTAAGAGCAGTTAATTCTCATGGAAGAGTCGTTGGACCCGTTATTAAGATCACACGTGTAATACCTGGTTGAATCTATGTATCTCTCACTAGAGTATAGAGTTAAAGTAGATTGCCATAGATTACTTGAATCACTCTATGCTTCTCTTAAACCAGAGCTCACGAATCTACCAAGGGATTGTAGAGGTGGGCTTAACACCTTTGATGACTACCTAGAGATTAAACTTGAATGTAGCAATGTTAGTAAGCTTCTCGCTTTAAACAATAGTTTTATAGGTGTTTTACTCATGTTATTGGAATTAGTTGGTGAGAGATGCAATGAGCGAGAAAACTCTACCCCCGGAGGTCCAGCAACTTGTAATCCAGTATCAAACACTTAGAGATCACTATGCACGCATAGAAACAGAGCTAAGAGTAGTTGAAGCAGAGCTAAGTGAAATAGATAACATCATGGATACGCTTAAAAACCTATCAGATGATGCAGAGCTTTACAAGGCAGTTGGACACGTCCTAGTTAGAAAAACAAAGTCCGATGTTGTAAAAGAACTCGAGGAGAGAAAAGAGCTTTTAACAATAAAGAGAGATAAGTTCAGAAAGCAACTAGAATTCCTCACAAAGCAAATAAACGACCTAGAAAACAAGCTAAGAGAGGCTTTAGGCAAGTATGGTATAGCGACTACTCGGTGATTGCAAACTGAGCAGTGGAAAAAACAGAGAATACCTAGAGATACTCAGAAACCTAGGGAATAGTGAGCTAGAAGAGTTACTCTTATACGTTGAGAAAGAAGTAAGTAGATATCTACGGGAGAAACTCCCTCCTAAAACAGACTTTAACGTCTCGGTGAGTATATCTAGGAGCCCTCACGGAGTAGATTTCTCGATAGACGTGGTAATACGTGGTAGACTAGAACAGTATAGTAGAGAGGCAAGAGACGCTGTTGACTACGCTAAGAAGATTATATATAATCGATTAAACGCCATTAGATCAAGGTTTTTAAACCAGAGTTAACTACAACCATCATATTAAGGTATAAATTGCTTTTTGAAAATAACACTATTGAACATGCTTCCCATTGGTGTTTAGCATGGTTAGATATAAGCAAACAACAGATGTGTTGAAAATAATGAAAAACATAGACCAGATTAGAAATATTGGAATAACAGCTCATGTAGACCATGGTAAAACAACCTTATCAGATTCTTTGTTAAGCGCAGCTGGTTTACTATCAGAGAAATTAGCAGGGCAAGTCCTCGCCCTTGACTACCTAGATATCGAGCAGAAGAGACAAATGACTGTCAAGGCTGCTAACGTGAGCTTATACCACGAGTACAAGGGTAAACCCTATGTGGTTAACTTAATAGATACTCCTGGACACGTTGATTTCCAATCAAGGACACTAAGAGCTCTGAGAGCTATTGATGGCGCCATAGTTGTTGTTGACTCCGTTGAAGGTGTTATGACCCAGACAGAGATGTATCTAAGAGTCGCTCTCGAGGAGAGAGTTAAACCCGTTCTCTTCATTAATAAAATAGATCGATTAATAAAGGAGTTGAAGTTATCACCTAGTGAGATCCAGCAGAGACTTGTTCAAATTGTAAAAGATATTAATACATTAATTTCAAACTATGCTGACAAGGAGTTCCAAAGGGCATGGCTACTAGATCCATCAAAGGGGATGGTCGCGTTTGGATCCGCCAGGGATAGATGGGGTCTCACTATTCCACTAGCAGCTCAGAAAGGCATAAAGATCAGCGATATAATAGATATATACAATCGTGGAAAAGAAGCCGTAGTAGAGCTTCAAAAAGCAGCTCCACTACACGAATCTATACTAGACATGGTAGTGAAGTATATTCCAAGCCCAAGGGAAGCACAGAGATATAGAATTCAGAAAATATGGCATGGCGACATTAACAGCGAGATAGCTAAGCACATGATGGAATGTGACCCCAACGGGCCATTAGTTATGATGATAACAGATGTAAAAGTAGATCCACATGCAGGTCTAGTTGCTACGGGTAGGTTATTCTCAGGCACTCTTAGAGCAGGGGAAGAAGTTTACTTGTTAAATGCAAAGACGAGTCAAAGAGTTCTACAAGTGAGTCTATATATGGGTCCGTATAGAGAGCTAGCAGATGAGATACCTGCAGGTAACATAGCAGCTGCGCTCGGAGTAGATAAAGCTAGATCTGGTGAGACAATAACATCAACGATTCTAAGAGACATAATGGTTCCATTTGAAAGAATGAGAATGATAACCGAGTCAGTTGTAACAGTGGCAATAGAGCCGAAGAACCCACAGCAATTGACAAAGTTAATTGACTCCTTGTATAAGCTTCACCTAGAAGACCCTAGCTTAATTGTCAAGATCAATGAAGAAACTGGAGAATACTTGCTTAGCGGTGTTGGAACACTACATATTGAAATAGCTTTAACACTACTAAAAGATCTTTATGGACTAGAAGTGGTATCATCTACACCGGTAATAGTTTACCGGGAGACTATTAGATCAGAGAGTAGGTTGTTTGAAGGAAAATCACCTAATAAGCACAATAAGTTCTATATCAGTGTTAGGCCACTTGATGAAACAACTATTAAGTTGATACAAGAAGGCATGATCACCGAAGACATGGATTCACGTGAGAGAGCCAAGATATTGAGAGACCACGCTGGATGGGATACTGATATGGCTAGGAGAATAATGGCTATTGACGAGAATATTAATGTATTCGTAGACATGACAACAGGTGTGCAATACCTACGCGAAGTCAGAGATACTGTTATTCAAGGATTTAGACTAGCAATGCGTGAAGGCCCACTAGCCCATGAGCCGGTTAGAGGTCTTCTAGTTATACTACACGATGCAATTATACATGAAGATCCAGCGCATAGAGGACCAGCGCAGATCTATCCAGCTGTTAGAAACGCTATATTTGCTGGTATGCTAACCTCTCTACCCACACTACTAGAGCCTATTCTTAAATTCGATATTAGAACACCACTAGAGTTCATTGGAAACATATCAGTTGTTGTGACTAAGAAGAGAGGTAAGATAATTGATATCCAACAATCAGAAAACCTAGCAAGGGTGCTAGCAGAGGTACCAGTCTCTGAGGCATCTGACATGGCTGATATGTTAAGGAACGTAACCGCTGGTAAAGCAATATGGGGTCAGGATTTCAGCCGCTGGGCCCCTGTCCCAGAGTCTCTACTAACTGATCTCATTGCAAAGATAAGGCAAAGAAAAGGTCTAAGCTCAGAGCCACCTAGACCAGAGGACTTTATAAGTCTATAGGTATTCTTGGTTTTTAAATCAACCATTTTCTTCCTTGATCTCGGAGAGATACAACTTATAGTTCTCGAGAACTATCTTAACGCCGGGGCGGGGATTTGAACCCCGGTCCACCGGGTATCTGCCAGGCTTCGAACCCGTGTTGGTTAACAGCCCGGCGCTCTTCCAGGCTGAGCTACCCCGGCTCTACTAAACATATTATCTTTGGGGGATTTTAAAATACGATTATAGTTGGTCAGAGGTTTACAACCTCGTTGTTTCCGGGTATATGTATATTCACGTCTTCTCCAATCTGCTCTTTTATCTTACTACCAAGTTGTGATGAGTCATCTAAGTTTCCATGAATTATTATGATGTTTCTCACTGTGTTTTTATATCTAGATATAAACTTCACGATATCGTCTCTGCCGGCGTGACTAGATAGATCTAGCCATTCTAGTCTCGCCTTAATACTCTCTATTTTCTGCTCTAGTAACTCGCCGGTCTCGAGTATTCTATGTCCATTACTACTAGGTGCCTGATAGCTTACTAATATGATGGTGTTTCTAGGGCTACTATGTATTTGTTTTAGATAATACAGTGCTGGTCCTCCTTTGAGCATCCCAGCTGATGCTATGATTACACATGGTCTTTTTATTATCTTCCTACGCATTGATGAATCCACTACGAAGTTAACGTTCTCCACGACTTTTGTAAACAATTCTGGGTCTCTGAGAAATGACTTGTGTTTTAAATACATCTCTGTTATGTCTCTACTCATTCCATCAACGTATATATCGATGTACGGGGCTTGTGAATATAGCATAGTGAGTACTTCTTGTGTTCTACCCACGCTGAAAGCAGGTATTAGTACAATGCCTCCTCGGTCTACAGTCTCCTCGACTACCTCGATTAGTTTTTTCTCGACAATATATCTCCTAGGATGGTTCCTAGAACCATATGTAGCCTCTGTTATAATAGTTGTTGGCTCTATTAATGGTGTATCAGAGGGACTAAGTGTCCATGTTTGGATAGTGTTAAAATCCCCTGTGTATAGTATTTTCTCCCCTCTTGGTGTCTCGATATATGCAAGAGAGCTCCCAATAATATGCCCTGCATTATACAACCTTACCTCGAAGCCATCAATATTAGTGCTTTCACCATACTTTAGGAACTCGGTGTTACTGTATAGTCTGTCAAACTCTCTTATCTCATAGTCTACGTAGTATGAGCTAATTCTGAGGAAATCTATTACAAGTAATCTAGCTATATCTAGGGTTGGCTTTGTTGAAATAGCTTTTGGATTCCCTGTTATATATAGGTATGGTGCTGCACCTACATGGTCTAGGTGAGCATGAGATATTACTAGAGCTGTTATATCGATAGGTCTTATATGCAGAGGTAGCTGTGGTACATCTCTCTCATCAAAGTTTACTCCATAATCTAGTAGTATTGAGCCATATTCCTCCTTGACTAGTATAGCTGATCGACCTACTTCTCTGCCTCCACCAAGTATCTTTATCTCCATTAAATCACCTATTTTTAATATAAGCTAGATTTAATCCACTTGTTTTTAACAATAATAAATCCAATCCCTTATTAAGAAGAAGGAAAGGGATTAAACGTGTTTATCAATCCACATGAGTTGAAGAAACTACTGAAAAGATATGGCATTGAAGTTGAGGAATTGAAAAATATTGAGAAAGTAGAGCTATACATGGAGTCGAAGAAGATAGTTATATCACATCCACAAGTTCTCACCTATAAAGTCCCGGGGCAAGTAATTTATCAGATCATGGCGCAGGAGACCAGGGAGGAGCCACTACAGCCTCCCCAAGTCAAGGAAGAAAAGGTTGCAGTATCCGAGGAGGATATTAGATTCATAATTGAATACACTGGCACTACGCGTGAAAAAGCAATTGAGGCTTTGATTAAAGCAGGAGGAGACCTAGCTAAGGCTATAATGATCATACGTGGCGAGAGTAGAAATGAGTAAAGCTGTTTCACATGGAGAGAGACAAGATGAGGAAGTTATTCCAAGTCAGCTTAGTCCTCTATTAAGATCTAGATTCGAGAGAGCTACTAAGACACCACTATATTTGCTAAACATCTACTACGATGGTAAACTCGGTAAAGCTATTATGGAGTTTCTAGGCGAGGATGGAAGACAACTAGTTAAAATCCCTGATCCATATGGACATCGACCATACTTCCTAACAGATGAGGACGAGGAAAAGCTAGAGTCAGTGTTATCAGGTGATAGTGGTGTTCTAGATTACAGCGAGATAGTTGAGAAAATAAATCCCTTGACGATGCAAAAAACTAAGCTAAGGAAAATTGTGACAAAGGACCCGCTTGTAGTCAAGAAGATTAGGAGCAAGGTTAGCAGAGCATGGGAAGCAAAGATCAAGTATCATGCTAACTACATATTTGACATGGAGCTTATTCCAGGTATGAGATACATTGTTGCTAATGAAAACGCATTTAATAAGCCAAGACTAGTTGAGCCCCAGATACCAGGGGAGGTTTTGAAAGAGCTGAATAAGTTATTTGAAAAGGAGCCAGAATCGACTAAGCAACTAGCTGGTTTATTTGTGAAGCTCTTCGAGGAGGCTCCACCAGTTGCTTATAGAGCATCCGTGGATATAGAGGTTTACACGCCATTCAAGGGTAGAGTGCCTAGTGCTGAGCACGCCGAGTACCCTGTGATAAGTATTGCTGTTGCTGGAAGTGATGGATTTAGAAAAGTCTATATGTTGGCACGTGAGTTTAAAAACGAGTTTCTATATGCAGCGGGGGATGTTTACCCTGCTTATGCCGATGTGGAGATCTTTGACTCCGAGACCGTGATGATCCTCGAGTTCTATAGAGCTATTAGTAACTATCCAGTGGTGTTATCGTACAATGGAGATAAATTCGACTTGTTATACCTATATACACGCTCTCTTAGACTAGGTATACCTAGATCGCTCATACCTATCAGGATCGGGGAAGACATTGTGAGATTAGAAACAGCTATTCACGTGGATCTATATAGGTTCTTCTCGAATAGAGCAATAAAGAACTACGCATTTGGAGGTAGATACCAAGAAGAGAAACTAGAAGCTGTGGCAAGTGCCCTGATTGGTAGGAGAAAAATCGGGTTCGAGGAAGGAGTCGGTGATATATCAGCTGGTTTGCTCATAGCGTATAACTTGAACGACGCGGAGATCACTCTTGAACTCACTACTTTCAACGGTGAGCTAACATGGAAGTTGATGATTCTACTAGCACGTATATCAAAGACTAGTCTTGAGGAGCTATGCCGTAGACAGATATCAGGCTGGATCCAGAACTTGGTTTTCTGGGAGCATAGAAGACTTGGATACTTAATCCCTAACAAGGAGGATATCGCTACGTATACAAAAGCATCTACAAGAGCGGTGATAGAGGGTAAGAAGTACGCTGGGGCCCTTGTATTATCTCCTCCACGTGGTGTTTTCTTCAACGTTGTTGTGCTTGATATAGCATCTCTGTATCCTAGCGTAGTCAAGAACAATAACTTAAGCTATGAGACAGTTGATATGAACTGGTGTAGGAATAGGAGAGAGATAGTTGATGAAACAGGTAGAGTGATTCATAGTGTTTGCGTAGACATCCCTGGTCTCACAGCACAAGTAACTGGTGTTCTAAGAGATTTTAGAGTGGGACTCTACAAGAAGAGAGTTAAAGACAAGAGCTTACCAGATGACTTGAGAACATGGTATGATATTGTCCAGCGAGCTCTGAAAGTGTTTATCAATGCTAGCTATGGTGTATTTGGTGATGAGAGATTCTCACTGTACTCACCCGCTGTCGCGGAGAGCGTTACTGCTCTTGGTAGAAGATCCTTTATGAGTATTGTTTTAAAGGCTGCCGAGATGGGTATTAAAACCCTTTATGGAGACACAGACTCTATATTTGTATGGTCCCCTACCTCTAGGCAACTTGAACTACTTCAAAGATGGATCCAGGAGTACCTAGGACTCGATGTCGAGGTAGATAAGGAGTTCTCCTACGTGATATTCACGGAGCTCAGAAAGAACTATCTAGGTAGAACTAAGAAAGGAGATGTTGAGGTTAAGGGATTAGTTGCTAAGAAGAGAAATACACCTGAGTTTGTAAAGGAGTTTTTCCAAGAGATTTTGAATACTCTTAGTAGAGTTGAGAGCCCAGAGGACTTTGCAATGTTTATCGAGTGGCTCGAGAATGAGACAAGGAAATACTATCTGGGTATAAAGCACAAGGAGCTCCCGCTAGATATGCTTGTAATTAAAATGACTCTTTCAAAGGATCCATCAGAGTATACTAAGAACAAGCCTCCGCATGTTAAAGCAGCATTACAGCTTAGACATCATAATATATATGTTCAAAGAGGTGATATGATCCTCGTTGTAAAGACAAAGGGTGGTGATGGGTATAAAGCTATACAGTTAGCGAGACAACACGAGATTGATCCAGATAAGTACATCGAATTGTTTAAGTCAGGTCTTGAGCAGCTTCTAAACGCGCTTGGGATTAAGTGGGAGGATGTGGCTGGCACAGTTGATCTAAGTAAATACTCTAAGTACTAGGTGAGATGTTGAGTATATATAGGATTAAAAGACTCTATTTTAAGCATAGTATTAGGTATAGGTGATCTTATTGCCTAAGAAAAGAGAGAGTAGAGGAAGAAGGAAAGGAGACAAGGGGTCGGTTGAGAGAGTAGCCTGTGATAACTGTGGTGCACTTGTTCCATCTGATAAGATAGTCTGTGTTACAAGAGTTTTCAGCCCTGTTCCACCGGGGCTTGCAGAGGAGCTTGAAAAGAAGGGAGCTATAATAATGAAGTATCCAATGCAGAAGTGTTATTGTATATCGTGTGCAATACACTTTGGTATAGTTAAAGTTAGACCAGAGGAGGAGAGGAAGCAAAAATCTATTTCTATATAAGGTGTAGTATATAAGTGGTGATTGGTTTGAGAGTTAGAAAAGTAGTTATTGTAACAGCTGAGCACCATCCATACCATAAGTTATGGCTAAGACTAGCAGATAAACTTAGTAAACTATTAAATACACCACTAGATGTTAAAAACGAGGACTATGTCTATCTCGTCGAGTATGGTGATAAAGACGAGTTTGGAATGAGCTGGCTACCGCAGATCTTAGTTGAGCTTGAAGACAATAGTATTCACTGGCTTCTATCAAAACTACCATTGAACGAGAGTTTGCAACCAGATGAGGAGAAGGCTATATCAGAGATGCTGGAGAAGTTGAAGTCCATAGGTGTTGAGACACCTTCAATGCCTAGCCAGGAGTGAGCATATTAGTTGTTTCTAAGTATCTACGTTATGAGGGTTATAAATGGTTTTTGTACCATATGTTCCCACCCCGTACCCTGTTATAAGAGCTATGCTTAAACTAGCTGGTGCAGGTCCAGGGGATGTTGTCTACGACCTGGGCTGCGGTGATGGTAGAATCTTAATAATAGCTGTCAAGGAGTTTAATGTAAAGAAAGCTATTGGGATAGAGTTAGATAGGGAAAAGTATAAGCTTGCATTATCTAGAGTTCACGAGGAGGGTGTTGAGGATAGAGTTGAGATTATACATGGTGATTTCTTTGATGTCGACATTAGTAACGCGACTCTTGTGACAATGTTTCTACTGACATCTGTTAATGAGATGCTTAAACCTAAACTCGAGAGAGAGCTTAAACCTGGTGTTAGGATTGTTAGTCATGAGTTTAGAATACCGGGTTGGAGAGCCGAGAGAGTGATGGATATAAGGGATGATAATGGATTACTACATACTATACTACTCTATGTTAAGGGGAGACATATCTAGTTTTTTATTACTTTTCTAGCGAATACTATGTATCCTGTATGCCCTATCATGCGAGTTCTTGGCCTGATAGCTCCTGGGTTAATCATGTATTCCCTTAGTATTGTCTCATAGACATGTATATCTATGAAGGGCATTCCTAGTAGAGCTATAATTGTCTTCTCAACTTGGTTCACAGTAGGAGTGAATATTAGTATTGGCCTAGATGGTTTTAATACATTGTATACGCTTCTCAGGGCATTCCATGGGTCTGGTATATCTAGGAAAAACGCGTCAAGGGGTTCAATATCTATGTCTTCTCTTATGTCTTTTTTCATTAGGATTACTCTATGTATTAAACCAGTTTTTTCAAGGTTTTGCCTAGTGCATTCTATTGCTTTATCTAGTATATCAAAGCCATAGACTACTCCATTGTCCCCTATGATTGTTGCTAGTGTTATTGTTAGTGCACCTGTTCCAACCCCTGCTTCTCCTACTTTGCTACCTGGACCTATACTAGAGAGGTGTGTTATTAACCCCGCGTCCTTGGGGTATATTATCTGTGTTACTCTCTTGGACTCTGCTATATAGTCTTGGAGTAGTGGTTTAAGGATGTATGCTTCTTGGTTCATGCTTGTCTTTACTAACTCCCCGTATTTTCTACCAATAATCTCATCGTGGGTTATGTATCCTCTATCTGTTCCAAGTATTTTACCTCTCTCAGCGCGGATCACGAATTTGCGTTTTTCATCTATGTATACTAGTACTGTGTCTCCTTCTCTCACCGTGTCCATGGTGTTATCTCACCTATGTCTTGTTTTATGATCTAGGTAATATTGCTTGTTTAACTAAGCTCCGGTGTCAATCATCACTAATCAGTAATACTGGCTCTCAGCATCTATTTATAATATTTACTTAGGGATATTTTAGACTTTGAGTAGTTGGTGTATGGTTGCCTAGAGATGAATGTGCTTGTGTTACCGATCAAGCCTTTGTTTGCATATAGGATTTTTACAGGTATGAAGAGGTTTGAGCTTCGCAAGTTAACTTGCAAGAGAGACATTGTTGGTTCTGGTGATAGAGCCGTGGTATATGTCACTGGTGGTGTTAAGGCTTTTATGGGGGAGTTCACTGTGGGGGATGTAATATTTGGTGATCCTGTTTACATTTCCAAGGTGTTGTCTAGGATTAAAGATAGCGGGGTTGGAGAGCTGGATTTGAAATACATAAATAGTGTTAAATGCGCTGTGGCTATCGAGGTTAGAGACCCGCTTGTATATAAAACACCTATTGAGATGAAACAAGTGTTGAGGATATTTCCTGATTACATCCCACCACGTGGTATACAGATATTAGATACCTATGATCCACTGGTAGTGTTGGTTTTTAACAAAGCTCGTGAAAGATCATTGTGTAAAAACTAGGAGAGCTCTGATTCTCTAATCCATAGCTCTTTTCTCAAGAGATCTCTTAGTGCCACTCGGATAACCTCACTTCTATTTCTATACTTACCTACCCTGATAAGCTCCTCAATGCCCTCTAGGTATATTTCGGGGAGTTTAACTGATATAATTCTAAGTCTTGGCTTAGTGAACACTAATAACACCCATGAATAACTCCTATATTGTTCTCTTAAAAACCCAGGGAGATAGACACAGATAACAACCTAATTAGTTACCTTTAAAACCAAGTCTCAAGTAATAGAAAATAGGAGCCGGGGTCGCCTAGCCTGGTAGGGCGCCGGCCTGCTAAGCCGGTGGGGGATAACCCCGCGCGGGTTCAAATCCCGCCCCCGGCGCTACTCCTCATAAACACACATGATATCCACTACGAGATCAACGTACTTATCGCCATGGTATAGGTAAACCCCTTCTTTCACTATTCTAACTCTCCGAGTGGAAGCGGTAATGGTTACTATCACAGTATGAATACATCTTCAGGGTAAGAAAGCCGTATTGAGAGACTTAATGAAAAGTAACTCCATGTGTGCTAGGGGCTAGATCTATTCGCTGGGATAGAGTCCATGAGTGTCTTGATCACGGGGGATATGAGCTTTACTGATTGTAACTCAGCGTGATAGATGTACTTGCAAGCTTGGATTGGCTCGATCAAAATATTCTTCAGTCTCAAGAACATTGGTGAGGTACTCGGAGTTCTAGAGTTTGATGATCTCCTCTGCTGGGACTCCTCTCTGCTTATCTAGTAGTAGTAGTGAGATCAGTGTGAGGACTACTATCCATGATATCTGTGTAATCCACGCATTTAATGGTTCTACCGGGGTATAGTCTGCGGTTGCAAATGCAAGAGGTTGATCTAGTGGTGGCTTGGTTGCAGTGTAGTAGTAGAATAGTAGGCTCATAGAGGATACGAATGGAGAGTAGTGGTATGTTTCGCCTCCAATATAAACTGAGATCATTGAGAAAGCCAATGATAATATGAGTGGAATGAACGTTATCCTGAATAGTAAACCAGGTTTTCGAAGGACCACGACTAGTAGTCCAAGTGCCATTGAGAACAAGTAGATGAATAACCCGTAGGCGAGACCCGCTGCTAGTAATCCAGCTGGGTTTTCGGGTAGTACTAGTTGACTAAACCTGTGACTAAACATTAGCGTGGTTATAGCTAATAGCACGACAAAGCTAACTAGTAGAATTACGAGGGAACCCGTGACGAGTTCTATTAGTATCCGCCTACTGCTTATCCTAGAGAACTTGGATAAGTACCTTAAGGGTATCGTGGAGTAGTAAACAACCTGGATAAGACCAGTTGCTGTTGATCCAAACGAGACCACGATCACGGTAGCAAACCAACCACCTGTATAACCTCTTACTACTCTACTCCACACTTCATTTAGTATTTGATCAACCACCTCTGGTGGTGTTCCAGCGTTTATCAACGCGTTCCTCGTGTTCTCAATAGTTATGTTCCTGGAGAAAGCGTAGGCTCCCATGAAGGACCAGAAAACAACAAAGAATATCGAGAAAAACCAGAAGTAGTAGTTTGTCACGATGTTTTTCACGATAATTCTACACAGTCTCCATGCTACCATGTTAACACCTCGTAAAGTTTATCGAGAGAGTCCAGGTTTGATAGTGGAAAACCACTAGATTTACTCAAGTACACTGTTTTCTCACCCAGGTTAATCTCCAGTACCGCGTCGGATACAGCATCCTGGGATATTTTCGAAGAGAGTAGTTCAATAGTGCTCACGGGTCCATAGAGACGTCCACGTATCATCAGGTAAACACTCCACTCGTTCATGTGTTTTATCAACCACGTTGTATGCGTGTTAAGTATAATAGTACTCCTTGCACTTAGAATCTCCTTGAGTAGCATAGAGCGCTTAGCAGGATCTACGCTTTCAAACGGTTCATCCAGGAGAACGTACCTCGCGTTCATCGACAAAGCCAGTAGATCGTAGAAAAGTATCCTAGTTCCAGCTGAGAGCTGATGTGGTTTCTTAACTAGTTCACCTGAGATGTTGAAGGCTCGAGCTAGGTCATTAAATTTGCCTTGATCACCATTCATCAGGTCCAGGTACAACGATGCAAGTTCCCATGATGAATTAGTGTAACCGATGTATACCTCTGGAAGATTCGTTGAAATCAACCCAGTAACTCCTTTTATCTTCTCTAATTCTATGCCATCGATCTTAACTAATCCCTTAGCTAATGGAGTTATACCAATGACTGTTCTAAACAATGTTGTTTTTCCACTACCATTTGGTCCAAGTATAAGCGTATGCGAGGAAATATCCATGTTAACATTCTTCAATACAAAGTCTCCACCTATATAACCCGAGTAAACATCACGCAACACAATGGGCATATAGCAACCCTTGTTTAAACTTTTAATACTATAACTTACGTATATATAAAGAATAGCTTAAAAGGATATTTATACTGTTTCTCATTCTAAGGTCTCTCCATAGTTTTCAATGCTTTTAGTACGTGGATGATGTGCTTATTTCATTCACTGAGCAATGAGCTTCAAACCTACAGATCCACGTATACACAGCTTACACTTCGAGGTATTCTCTGTGCTAAGAAGTTAACCCAGATCATTGGTCAAGGAATAATTCTCATATTTTAATCTTAAACCCAGGTATTCAGTTATCATGCTACATTTGTTAGCGAATATCTCTGCATACATTACTGTTTACAACTGGATTATTGTAATGAAGAAAAAATAACCATGAATATAAAGCGACATTTATTAGTACTATTCATGAGTAGCAATAGTGGTTTAACAATACCTGCTACTGGTGCTGGTGGCCCGCGGAGGTAAGTACTATTTATTGTTGAGGGATTTCTATAGAATTGTATCAATCGATATTAATCCCTACTTAGAAGGGTTCGCTGTTTCACATAGGTACTACATTATACCTCCAGAGGTAAAGGAGGAGAGTTTTATTGAGGATTCAATGGAAATTGTTGAAAGAGGAGAAGTAGATTTAATTATTCCAATTTTAGATGAAGAGATTGAGGTTTTATCGAGAAATACTA
>JAWAPI010000001.1:0-83052 GCA_038894495.1 Desulfurococcaceae archaeon | reverse complement strand
ATAACCCTTAAACAACAAATAATAATAATAGCCCGCGGACAGGGGTAGGCCCTGGATTAACCAGGGCAGAGAACCCCGCTAGCTACAACACTACGCACTATCCCTCACGCGTAGGCAATGAAACCCGCCCCGTGGGGCTGGTGGAGGCTGGGCCCCCTCTGGAGAGAGGGGGTGAACAGCCTTAGCTGGGGGAACCAGGCCAGGCCCGGAAGGGAGCAACCTAACCCTGGACACCAGCGTTCATGGGTCACCGGGGGGAGCCGGCGTGAGACGGCTCTAGTGCGTAGTGTTGTAGCTAGCGGGGAGCTCTGTCCGCGGGCTTATATTTTAGCATTAGTGATCAGCATTAAGATTAACAAAGAGAGAAATAAGTAGTTCACAATATTGCTTAGTTTACTACCAAGAACCTCTCGTATTATTCTCCCCCCATCCGTTATAAACAATGGCAGTGTATTGATAAACATTAAACTAAAGTTTACTATGAAAAGCCAGGTTATAGTTTTTAGTAAACTAGTAAACAGAGGTATAGGGAGAACACCTAGGATTACTTTTGAAGGTGCTGGCCCTATTCTGACCCCTAGCTTATCTATATCTCCTGGTTTCACTAGGTTTAAGCTTATAAATCCTACTCCAGACCTATATATCTCGAATTCTATGGTGATAGTCTCCTTGATCGATAGTAGCTCTCTCAGGTAACTTATATTTGCTTCTGCATTGTTTATTCTATATACAACGTCGTAGGCTCTAATCCCGTTTTCATATGCAAGACCTCCTTCTTCAACCTCAATTAGTGTAAACCCTGTTGACGATGTAAGTAAGGGTATTATTAGCATAGTAGTCATTGCTAGGAGTAAATTGATAACAACACCTGCTGCTAATATGGCTATTTTAGCTTTTCTCAGAGCTTTCGAGAACGCTTCTTCATCTATCTCAACGAATGCAGCTGGGAGAAGTAAAGCTAGTACAAACCCATATGACTTCACCGGTATCCCGCTTTTCAACGCTATCTTAGCGTGTAGAAGCTCGTGTAGAGATACACTAATAAACACTACTAGTATAAAGTATAGTAAATCCTCGCCTACGATATTATATCCAGGTAGCAGTACTACAACTCCCCTGACTCCTCCTATTAATCCACTATATATAGATAAAGCCATTGTATAAATAGACCATGTAAATGCTATGGCAAAGAGCGCTATTAACATGTATGAGTAGATCTTAGCAAGACCCCTACCTGGCTTGCTCTCATGTAGTTTTTTAACTACGAGGAAAACACCGTACCTGAGATTCACCGTCAAGCCCTTAGGACCTCTACTTGTAAATCTATGGATAATATTCATCAATACCCATACAAATACTAAGCCTAGTATAAACATCCATGTATTCATTTAATACACCACATTGTTATATAGAGATTAATGAAGTAGAGTTTAATATGATTTAACAATATTCGAGGAACACGCGTTGAGCCGTGTAAAAGTTAGAAGAGTCCCGGAGTTTAAGGAGGTGGTTTATGGAGAAGAGCATTGGCGTCTTCTACGTTACTTGAGAGGTAAGGCACTTGAGTTAATGAAACCACTGGTTGAGAAGGGGCTAGCACCTTGGCTACATGGTAGTGTAGCTAGAGGCGATGTATGGATCAAGAGCGATATCGATATTGTTATTCCACGCGGAGTACAGGGATACATAGTGGATACAATACTAGAGGATCTCGGTATCAAGCCATATGCTAAGTACCTTGTTGCAGCTACTCCAACAACTAGTCTAAAGGCAATTATAGCGATAGATGAAGAAGAGAGGTTCACAATTAGCTTCTCTATGTTTGATTTCAAGCCAAGAGACCTAGAATTCTATAAATATAGTGGTTTATTATCATACGAGGATTTAGTAATAGATAAACGTGTTCCAGGTGTTAATAAAAACCTAGTTCTAATCATACCTACACAAACTGGTCATCTCGAAGCACCTGTAGTTGGATATGAAGAATACATTGCAAGCATATTAGGTGTAAGTATTGAAATAGTCAAGGAGAGAGTTGAGGTGTTGACAAAGAGAGATAGCGTTGGGAGAACAGGTATATTCGCGAAACTAGTATTAGCACCAGATGAGAGCTTTGAAGAAGCATTAATAAGACTATTCAAGGAGAAACCACTATTGAGGAGAATATACTCAGATCTTATATAGTTTGAACCTCAATATAGCTATTATACCTCCGAATCCATTTAGCTCCACTCCAATATCGCTCTTGCCAGGGACAACTATTACTTCCCCCCTGCTTTTCATGGTGGTTTCAAGTGCTTTATATACTAACTCTCTCTCTTCATCGCTGGGAGTTCTCAATAACTCATCAACCACTATCAGTGTTTGAATAGCGCCATTAATTGATGCTTCATATACATCTCTAGGTCCATATACGACGTAATCATGGTCCTTTACTAAGAGTCTCTTGAACTCCTCGAATAAACTCATTGCTCTCAATATATTTAGCTCACCAATAACTTCTCTAACTACATCACGGTTTAGCAACTCCTTTACACCTTTACACCCACCTGTCGAGATAGTATCTATGTAAACAGGGATCTGAACTCTACTTGATAACTCTGATTTAACACTATGCTTTAACTCTCCTGGGCCAGCTATGATAACTGCTTTGCAATTCTCGTTACTAACGGTATTTAATACCACTCTCACCACCTCGTTGATATAGCCTCTAAGGAGAGAGTCGTAATCAGCTTGGTAATGCTTACTTGGTAAATCAAGCGCCTTCTCCCAGATATGCTTCACTCCTTGCTCTGTGATCACCCCTATACAAGCCTCATCGTGATCTATTAACACAGCCAGTATATTTCCCCTACTTCTAGAATAGTTACTTATCAACTTCTCCTCGAACTCGCGCCAACTAGTTTTAACTATCTTCACTACGTCCCCTACTCCAATGGATAAGGTATGATATTTCCCCACAACTCCGTATTCGTCTGGTCCCTCGATAACTAACCCGTTGACTCTTAAATTACTCCCAAACTGTTGAAACTCCACTTTCCCAACCTTTACACCTAGAATCATTGGTATCCTCGAGCCTTGTGAGCCATCACCTACCTTAACCTCTCTAGTTGTCTTGGCGTATACAATATCTCCCTCTATAATTACATTATATAATACCCATAAGTCATCAATAGTCTCTATCTGGAGCACTATGTATCCGTGTTTAATGTCTTTCTCGAGAATTTTCATTTATTTCCCGCCATAACAATACTAGATAAATAGAGGATATTAATCCATGGAAGAGCTGGAGTTTTACATACTAGATGTCGCGTACGATGTTATCGGTGGAGAACCACACATTATTATATATGGAGTAACACGTGATGGTCGCCGTGTTGTCTTAAGAGACAGGTCTTTTAGACCTTACTTCTACGCTATACTCCAGGATAATGCTGATATACAAGGAGTCCTCTCCAAGGCGAAGACGTTATCAGAGCCTGGATCACCAGTAATCAGAGTAGATGTTCTCGACAAATTCTATTTTGGTAAACCCGTAAAAGCATTGAAAATAACCACGGTAATACCAGAGACTGTTAGAAAATATCGTGATAAATTAAAGAATATACCAGGTGTCAGAGAAGTAATAGAAGCAGATATACGTTTCAGCATGAGATACATCCTAGATAAAGAAATTAGACCATGCGGATGGCACTCTGCGAAAGTAAACAAAATACCAGCTACAAGGTCTTTTAGAGTAAGCGACGAGTACGAGGTAGTAGAGAGTATAGTATCACTTGAAGATAGCACTCCACCAAGAGATCTCAGAATACTAGCAATGGATATAGAAGTATACACAGAGTTGGGATCCCCTAGAGCTGAGAGAGACCCAGTAATAATAATTGGTGTTGCTACAAATACCGGGGAGATAAGGCAGTTCATCGCGGAGGATTTAAATGATAAGAAAGTAATCGAGGAGTTTGCAAACTACGTGATTAAGCAAGATCCAGATATAATCTTAGGCTATAACTCCAACATATTTGACTGGCCCTACTTACTTAACAGAGCTAGAGTACATGGGATCAAACTAGACATTGGAAGGAAAATTGGTGTTCCCCCATCTACTAGCACATATGGACACATGTCTATTCCAGGTAGGCTAAGCGTGGATCTATTAAACTACGCTGAGGAGATCCCTGAGATAAAGCTAAAAAGTCTTGACATCGTAGCAGACTACCTAGGTGTCATGAAACGCGAGAACAGAGTGCTCGTTGACTACATTGATTTCCCCAAGTACTGGAAGGACTCAGCTAAGAGAAGCATACTGCTTAGATATAACCTCGATGACGTGGTTGCAACAATGGGTCTAGGCGAGAAATTCCTACCATTTGCAATGCAATTATCATATATTACAAGAGTCCCGCTTGACCAGGTTGGAGCAGCTAGTGTAGGGTATAGATTAGAATGGGTATTAATGTATGAGGCTTATAAGAGAGGTGAGTTAATACCAAATAGAGAAGAGAGAGAGATCGAGCCATATAAAGGAGCTGTTGTATTGAAACCAACACCTGGAATACACGAGAAGATCGCTGTACTAGACTTCACAAGCATGTATCCTAGTATAATGATCAAGTATAACGTAGGACCAGACACCATTGTAAGAGAGATGTGCTACGAGGAAGAACACAACGTTGCACCCGAGGTTGAACATTGCTTTAGGACAAGCCCACCCGGTTTCTTCAAGGAAGTATTATCTAAACTACTACAAGTTAGAAAAACAATCAGGGAAGAAATAAAAAAATACAAGCCTGATTCTTATGAATACAGATTACTAGATGAGAGACAAAGAGCTGTGAAAATACTAGCTAATGCAGCTTATGGATACATGGGCTGGGCTGGGGCAAGATGGTATTGTAGAGAATGTGCAGAAGCTGTTACGGCATGGGGTAGGCTTCTCATTAGAAAAGCTATTGAACTAGCATCAACTCTTGGATTAAGAGTAATATATGGAGATACCGATTCACTATTCCTAACCTATATTCCCGATAAGGTAAAGGTGTTCACCGAGCTAGTGGAGAAGGAACTGGGATTTGAGATAAAAATAGACAAGATCTATGAAAGAGTGTTTTTCACAGAGGCTAAAAAGAGATATGCTGGATTACTCGCTGATAATAGAATAGATATAGTTGGATTCGAAGCTGTTAGAGGAGACTGGGCTGAAATTGCTCGAGAAGTCCAGGAAGAGATAACAACAATCTTGTTAAAGGGCGGAGGAGTTGAGAAAGGAGTAGAATACGTGAGATCAATTATCTCTGATCTAGTTCAAGGTAAAATACCAATTGAGAAACTAGTAATATGGAAAACTCTTACGAAGCCTATTAGCGAGTATGATGCAGAAGCACCTCACGTGAACGCAGCTAAGAAAATGAATAGACTTGGATTCAAAGTAGAAGTCGGAGATAAAGTAGGTTACGTGGTGTTAAAGGGAACGGGAAAGATATCTGAAAGAGCTGAGCCATATATGCTAGTTAAAGATACGAGATTAATAGATTACGACTATTACATAGACCACCAGATAATCCCCGCTGCTCTTAGAATACTTGGATACTTCGGCGTCTCAGAGACGCAGCTTAGAAAAACACAAACCAGTAGGAAGAGTTTATTTGACTACCTAGGTAAGAAACTTTGATTTAAAAATACTATATAAGGAGCTCATTGTATGTTAAGATCGCTACATCAATTGGTTTGAAGTTAACTTTACCTATTCTAGCAGCGATAATTATCTTAATGCTTTTACTTGATGCAATATTAAGTAATCTCTGTGTTATAATACCATCCATTAAAACAGCGTGTATTTTCCCCGCCTCCATGGTCTCAAGCTCTTGAACTAGGTCTTTTACTGGGATTCTTTTGATCTCGCTCCAATCTTGGTTATAGATGATGGATTCTAGTGTGCCCTGTAAAGTCTTTGCTGCCTCTATAATGTTTTGTGGTATAGTAATTGTCTCCTCGCTTACAAATTCTTCTGGCACACCATGTAATTTCCTCTGAATTTGAATTATTAATTCTGCTTCTTTATCACCGCTTTTTAAACGCTCCTCTAAGTATGCAAAAACTGGTTGAGCCTTGTTCAAGGCATCCTCTATCTCCTTGCCTGTTAACTCCTCTACTTCGCGGTTTGGTGGAGCTCTAGCGACATAGTCTACTTTCATAGTTCTGAGAGCTTCTTTCAGTATTAAGTCCCCGCCATGATCACCATCGACGAGTAGGATGGTCTTTTTCTTACTAGATAGATCTTTAATAGTATCGGGGACTCTTCGAGCTCCACCCATAGCTATTACATTTGTGTATCCATATCTAAGTAAGTTAATTACATCAGCTCTTCCCTCAACAACTATAATTACTTCGCTTTTATCTATATCTGGTCCGGCTGGCAGAGCGTCTGATCCATATTGTAAAGGCTCAGGTGCTTTCAAGTAGTCTTGTATGTTTCTAATTATCTCCTTTAGATCCGGTGTTTTCTCCTTGCTCCATGATCTTAGTATTTCGACAGCTCTCTCGATGATCTTCCTAATTCTCTCAAGCCTCAAGTCTTGTATCTCTGTAACTCTTAACTCAGCATCGTAGGGTCCAACTCTATCAACTGTTTCAATCATAGCTGCTAGTAGCGCTGTCTCTACTCTATCTAGGTTACTAGGTATTAACACCTCGCCTATTGTCTTGCTACCTTGGGTCTTTGTATTTACAACTATTCTTCCAACTCTCCCCTTGTCTTGTAGTAATCTTAGGTCAAACTCGCTTCCAAGCAATCCCTCTGTTTGACCAAATAACGCGCCGATGATATCGTGTTTTTCCACTAGTCCATCAATGATGATCTTTGCTTTTATTAAGTATTTAGCCATGAGTTCCAACCTAGTTATAAAGGGTTTATTAAAACACTTGGCTAGCTGATTATTAGAAATTACTTACAGCGTCTATTATACTATTCTTACTCTATTTACTTTCTTATTCTGCCAACTATATCTCCTTATTCTCTTACTACGTCCAAAACCACATGCTGAGCAGTAGCCCTTTGCTACATTAAAGCTATGTCTACCGCATCTTCTACATCTAATATGTGTTTTGCTTCTACCGTGTTTACCAAGGCTTGTGGTGCCCTTGACCATTCTAAGTCACCTGTTATTCCACTGTAACAGGTGATATGAGTATTACATTGTCTCCTCTTATTACAACTGTTCCTAGTTTTCTCGTTGTGCCATCTCGCCTAATCTCCTCGGTGTCTTCTAGCACTATGTTCAAGTGTTGATCAAAGCTTTTCAACTTGCCTCTAAGCGATATACCCTCTCTTGTCTTTATTAACACTATGTTTCCAAGATTTTCTTCTAGTATCTTGTGTGCTGTGTCACTCAACACAAACACCTTGACTAATATATCAAGCCAACCATATCTTGGTATTACACATCCTATAAACTTATCCCATATTTAAATACCTTTAAAATCCTAGTTTAATCAAGTATCTTGAAATATATAAAACAGCTTTGATTAGACAGGAGAGATATATGGGTGTTATAAATGGTGTTTAACAAAGGAGATTTTCTAATAGTAGAGTATACTATTAGAGTTAAAGATACAAATACAATTATTGACACAACAGACCCCGATATAGCTAAACGCGAGAATATATACGAGTCAAGTAGACTATATGGGCCGACACTACTAGTGCTTGGTAAAAACTGGCTTAATCAATACGTCGAGGAAGAACTTCTCAATATGAGTGAAACCGAGGAAAGAGAAATAGAGGTTGAACCAAGTAAAGCCTTCGGCGAGAGGGATCCAGGTAAGGTAAAGGTATATAGTATAAGGGAATTCCAGAGAAGAGGATATTCAATCAGCATAGGAGATGTTGTAGAGATAAGTGGAGCAAGAGGAATTGTAAAACAAGTAAGTGGTGGAAGAGTAGTCGTAGATTTCAACCATCCACTTGCAGGTAAGACCCTTGTATACAAGATTAGAGTTTTAAGGAAAGTAGAGGAGTTCAATGAAAGAGTCAAGGCGCTTTCATCTAGACACTTGAAAATACCTATTAATGAACTAGATACAGAGTACAACGCGAATGATAAGAAGTTAACTATCAAGATCCCAGGTAAGTATATAACACGCGAAAACATTAGCTTCGCTAAGCTAGCGTTAGCAGCTGATATATTTGAACTATTCAAAGACCAGGTTTCAACACTAGGATTCTACGAGGAGATAAAGAGATAGCTTGATTTATCAATAGATCTCACTCTAAAATACCAGTTTCTTTTAAAACCTTTAAGGAAGCATCAATTGATAAACCCCGCTCACCTAGAATCGTGTATCTCTCTGGTCTTATTTCATGAGCGATCGACAAAGCCTTTACTAATACATCGCCTGGTAAACCAAGATCCCTAGCCGTTGTCGGGAGACCAATTTTCCTCATTACATTCCTTACTTTTCTCCAGAGAGAGTCTCCATAGATATATAGCATTATCACTGTTCCAATAGCTACAGCCTCGCCATGTAAAACCCTGCCAGGTGATAACATCTCAACCGCATGCGCAAATAAATGCTCGCTTCCACTTGCTGGTCTACTTGAACCAGCTATACACATTGAAACCCCGCTACTTATCAATGCTTCAATAAGTATTCTTACCCCCTCTGGTGTGCTACTAGCAATTACCTCATGATATTTTAACACGTGTTTAGCGCTTAGTAATGCAAGTTGGGCAGCGTATTCTCCATAGTATTCTCCTTTCAATCTATGTGCTAGTGCCCAGTCTCTAACTGATACGAATTTACCAAGGAGATCGCCTATTCCCGAGAGTATTAGTCTACGTGGAGCTCTCGAGATTATCTCTGTATCTGCTAGTATAGCGTAGGGTGTCGTTGTCTTAATACTATATGGTTTATCTATACCCTTTAAACTAGCAAATGGACTGGCTATTCCATCATGACTTGGAGCTAGTGGAATACTTATCACTGGAACACCTGCTTTGAAACCAGCATATTTGGCAATATCTATCGATTTTCCTCCACCTACTCCTAGCATAACGTTGATCTCCTTGTCAAGTACTTCGTCTAGAACTTTATTAGCTGTATCAATAGTTGATTCACGCACTTTCCAAACATAGATCGATCCTAGATCCCTAATTTGTTTCTCGATGATTATACCTCCAATACTATATGTATTTTCACCTGTTACGATCCCTATTTTCAATATTGATTGCTTAGTTAACTCTCTTATTATAGTAGATATGTTATTTACCGCGCCTTCACCAACATACACTGATTGAGGGAGCTTGATCTCATGGACATTATTCATATAGTCCACTCGTAAACTATATTATTAAAATGAAAGAATAAAAACCCATGTCGTTTAGTATGTGTCTAGGTGTCTTTCTAAATGAACATGGATTCCAAGACAACAACTGTTGGGTTAACAACGAGAGATTACGTTGTGCTAGCTGCTGATAAAAGAGCAACAGGTGGACAAGTAGTTTACCATAAGCAAGTTAAGAAGATAGCTAAGATAACTGACTACTCAGCTATGACTATTTCTGGATTAGTTGCTGATGCTCAATTTCTCGTTGAAAACGCGAGGTATGTAGCTAGACAATACGAAGTAAATTATGGTAAACCAATCGCTATTCGTAGCATTGCAAATATCATGTCCCTAGTGCTTTCAAGTTATCTAAGAGTATATCCATTTATAGTTCAACTAATTATCGGCGGAGTTGATAGATATGAGGGGCCGAGCTTATATTACTTAGATCTCTATGGTACAATAACACGTGAGAAGTATATTGCCACTGGAAGCGGGTCTACAGTAGCGATTGGGGTTCTAGAGGCAAGCTATAGATCAGATATGGATTTAAATAGTGCCGTTGAATTAGCAGCAAAATCCGTTATAGCTGCTCTAGCTAGAGATAGCTTCTCTGGAGAAGGGATTGACGTGCTCGTTATTGGACACAAAGGAGTTATACTAGAGAAAACAATTGAGTTGAAGAAGACTATGTCTATTGATTAATGCTACTTAGATTAATGAGTAGTAAACCATGAATAGTGTTTTATTTAAGAAGGGTTATTTAACTATTAATACATGGGATAATACTAGTCATGGCTGATATCTCCTTGGGTGTTATAAGTGACATCTGGTAGACTGATCTTAGATCGAGGAAAACTAATGCTACTTAAAAACATTATGGAAGAGATACCTGCAGAGCTTGAGTTATCAAACATAGAGTTTGAGGGTCCATTTATAGTATTATATGTTAGAAATAGAAAAGCACTTGTTAAGTACCCAACTCTTGCGCAGAATATAGCTAAGAAAGTTCGAAAAAGAATACTCATAAGAGTATCACCAGATACTAGACTAAGCCCCGAGGAAGCCAAGAAGATCATAATAGAGTATTCACCCAAGGAAGCTGGAGTAAATCCCAGTGCATTGTACTTTGATGAAGCAAGTGGAGAAGTATTGGTAAAAGCAGAGAGACCAGGTTACATTGTAGGCAAAGGAAGTGTATTTAGAAACATGCTTCTCGCTGAGACAGGTTGGAGAGTAATACCTCTTAGAACAACGCCATTCGAGTCGAAAACACTTAGAGAAGTTACATCAGTGCTACTAAAGCAAAATACTTATAGAGCAGAGTTCATGAGAACTCTGGGCGAAAGAGTTCATAGAGATATAATATACAAGAACAACTTTGCTAGGATAACAGCGCTTGGAGGATTCAAAGAAGTTGGTAGGTCAGGTATACTAGTCGAGACCAGGGAGAGCAAGATACTATTAGATTTTGGAATAAATGTAGGTGTTTTCAACGAACCAAGTAAAGCATATCCAAGTATAGATATATTGAGAATAGATGAATTAGATGGAGTTATCATATCACACGCCCACCTAGACCATGTTGGCCTAGTACCACTACTATATAAATACGGGTATAAGGGCCCAGTATATGTTACTAAGCCTACACGAGAGCTTATGACAATAATGATAAAGGACCTTATAGAGGTTTCACGTAAATCTAGTAGGTATTTCCCATATAGTGAGAAAGACCTTGTAACAATGCTATTACACACTATAACAGTAGACTACGAGGAGGTAACCGATGTTGCACCAGATATAAAGCTAACAATGTATAATGCAGGTCACTTACTAGGCTCAGCTATCGTTCACTTACATATTGGTATGGGTCTATACAATATTGTATATACAGGCGACTTCAAGTACTCTGATTCAAGACTACTAAGTAGAGCACACACAGAGTTCCCAAGAGTAGAGGCATTAATAATGGAGAGCACATATGGGGCTACTTTACAGGAGTCTAGGGTCCAGGCCGAGGAGAAACTAATAGAGATCGTTAAAAGAGCAACTGAGAGAAAAGGAGTAGTATTAATACCTGTCTTTGCAGCTGGAAGAGGACAGGAAGTGCTGCTTGTCTTAAACAATGCTATGAAGCAAAACCTAATACCACAGGTGAATATATACGTCGAGGGATTAGTAAATGAGGTTACTGCAATACACATGCAGTACCCAGAGTACTTGAGCAAAAAGGTAAGAGATGACATATATAACGGTGAAAACCCATTTATCACAGATAATGTTAAGATACTAGAGGGCCCAGTAGCTCGCCCAGACATAGTCGAGGATAAACCTTCCATAATTATAGCTACAAATGGAATGCTAAACGGTGGACCAGCAGTTGAGTACTTTAAGCTAATTGCAAATGACCCTAGGAACGCTGTTGTATTTGTAGGTTACCAAGCTGAGGGTACTATGGGTAGAGCTGTCAAGGATGGTATGAAAGAAGTCCCTACAATTGTGGAGAACAAGCTAGAGGTGATAAAAGTTGCACTGGAAGTGAAGAGTATTGATGGATTTAGTGGACACAGTGATCAAAGAGAGCTATTATCATATGCAAGAGATATCAATCCAAAGCCAAGAACCATTATATTAAACCATGGAGAGCCAAATGCCACAGAGGCTCTTGCCACTCTACTTAGAAAATCACGTGAAATAAGACAATACACGCATGATGTACTAACACCCTCGGTTCTCGACTCAATACATTTAACAGCTAGCTAATCACTATATTTACTCTGCTCCAAGTATATACACATGGTGTGTGATTACTTGATAAAGAGAGCGTTGTTTCCAGGTAGATTTCAACCATTCCACAAAGGACATCTATATGCGATAACTCAGTTACTAGAAGAAGTAGACGAGGTAGTTATTGGGATTGGAAGCGCCCAAGAAGGCTATACTTGTAGAAATCCCTTTACAGCAGGCGAGAGATGGGAAATGATATATCGCGTGGTGATAAACAACAACTTAGTTGGGAGAGTTTGGATGATACCTATACCAGATATAAATATGCCTTTGACATGGACTGCTTATGTTCTCTCTCTATCACCACGTGTTAACATGGTTGCATCTGGGAATCCACAAACACTCTACTTATTTGAGTGGATTGGCTTCAAAACAAAGAAGACACGGTTACTGGACCCTGCTAGATATCATGGAACGAGAATAAGAGACCTTATGATCACTGGTAGCGATGAGTGGCGAGACCTTGTCCCAGTAGAGATCGTCGAGTATATTGATGAGATAAGAGGAGTAGAGAGAGTTAGAAGGCTGTGTCTAGATGAGCATGCTACGCATTGACGGTAGTATGGGCGAGGGTGGAGGACAAGTATTAAGATACTCTCTAGCTCTTTCAGCTCTATTACTAAAGCCCATCGAGATCTACAATATTAGAGCTAGGAGAGATAATCCTGGATTGAGACCACAGCATTTAACAGCTGTTAAGGCAATTGCTGAGTTAACAAATGCCATGGTTGAAGGAGCCGTGGTTGGTAGTTCAAGACTACTATTTAAACCAAGAGACAGGCTATGTGGAGACTTTGAATTCGATATTGGCACAGCAGGTAGTGTATCACTTGTTATACAAGCTGTTCTCCCGCTACTTCTCTATAGTGATTGCCACTCAAAGATAACGATAAAGGGAGGAACCAATGTCCCTCTAAGTCCCTCAATTGACTACACGATACATGTATTCTCCCATAATTTAAGGAGACTAGGCATTGAGTTCAACATCAAGGTTCATCGTAGAGGGCATTACCCACGTGGAGGCGGCATAGTGGACTTGGAGGTTTATCCATTAAAAAACCCTATTTCCCCTATCGAGCTAGTCTCGCGAGGGAAACCTATTCAACTAGGTGTTTTAAGCTATTGTGTAAAACTACCACATCATGTTGCTAAGAGACAAGCAGACTCCGCATCGTCTATTTTGAGAAAAATATTTGGGATAGAGCCAAGAGTCGTGGTTGAGACTTATCCACCAGATAGAGACCCTCATCTAGGACCTGGGAGTGGTGTATTAGTGTACGTCGAGACAGATAATGGAATTAGACTTGGAGCAGACTCCCTCGGCGAGAAAGGTAAGCCAGCCGAAGTAGTTGGCGAGGAGGCTGCCAGGGTCTTTGTTGAGGAATATGAGACGGGTATGGCTTTTGATAGACACATGGGAGATATGCTTGTGCCATATCTCTTCTTAGCGAGAGGAAAGAGCATTATCGGGGTTTCAAGGATAACAATGCATTTAATAACCGCGATTGAACTATCTAAGATATTCATGCCAAGTGCAAGCGTGGAGGTAAGTGGAGAGCTCGGTAAACCTGGGATAATTGTTGTTAATGGTATTGGGTTTTCTCCTTAAATGACTCAGTAATCACCTCTAGGACTCTATCTATGTTAAGCCCTGCTTGAGCGGAGATAGGTATAGGCTCTACGCCTATCCTAGCCTTGATCTCTTCTATTAATTTATTTACCTCCTCACTAGATAGTAAATCAACTTTATTTAGTAATACTGTTATCTTCTTTCCACTAAGTAGTCTTGTAACTGTATTATATACATTTACTTGTTCATCTAGTGTGTAGTAGAATCCAGGATGGGATGCAAATATATAGAAAGCGTGATCCGCTAAGTGCTTTATAGCTAGAATAGCTCTATGCTCTATGATGTTTTTCTCTTCTATTGGGGAGTCAAGTATACCTGGTAAGTCAAGTATTACTACTCTACCAGTGAGGCCTAGGTCGCAGTGACCTGCAATAATCGTCTTCGTTGTAAACGGGTATACACCTATCTCTGGCTTCGCCGTGGTTAACTTAGATAGGAGTGTTGATTTCCCTACTTGTGGTAGACCTGCTAGTACAATAACGTAGTCTCCTCTAATATCAGGTATTTTAGATGCCTCTTTGAGATACTCCTTGACTTGTTTTATCCTACTATTTGTTCTCTTGTAGATCGATAGTAGTCTACCTAGTCCTTTTCTAAAGGCCGAGTTGATTAATCTAATGTGTTGTTCTTCCTGGGACTCTATTTCTCTCATTATTTCTCTATATACTACTCGAGCTTGATGTATTCTTCTCTTAGCAAGTGATATGTATGATTCTATGTCTTCGCTTGTATATACCTTGAATAGCTCCCTGTGGAACTCTCCGCATGTGTTAATTGTCTTTACAGCTCTGTATAGGGCTCCTAGCTCAGATATCATTATTTCATATGAGTAGTGTATCTTCTTTTTCAAAAGCGTCTTATATGACGTCTTCCTTGTTTTCTTTACTCTTTTCAAGGAGCTGTATATGTGCTTGTATAGCTCACTATATGTCTTGATGTATATTCTACCTAGCTCGCAGTGTGTGTCTCTTCTCAATTTGCACCCTAATATCCCATAAACAACAATGTACTTTATCTTTGTTACTAGCTGCGAAGTATTCTCGCGTGCTCTACTTGCTTCTCGAGATGTATTAGTTTATTTGCAACTATGCATAGTCTTCTATAGCTAGTATCACTTATATTGAATACCTCCTTGACAATGTCTCTACTTGGGTAGACTCCTGTTCTTAGCCTAGCAGCTATGATGTATGCTAGTGCGTATTTTCCACGCTCGCTCCTAGCGAGGAATGCTGGGTTTACAAGTGATATGTAGTTTAAACCCTCTTTTACTAGATCCCAGTATCCATTCTCCTCGATGTTCTTTACAGCGTTTATCGAGGCTCTAGATCTCAGTGTTTTTACCAGTTTATATTCATCACTTATTTTCGAGTAGTCTATTTCAAGCCATGGCTTGCTTCTAGTTATCTTACGGTACTTCATGTATATCTTGATGAATTTCCTGTATTCTCTTGAAACTATGGGTTTTTCAGTTAAATGTCCCACAGGTGTCTCTTTTTCACTAGTTTTATTGTTCCTATATTCTACTAGCTCGAGTGTTGATAGTCTCTCATATACTAGCCCGCACTTGTTGCATACTACTTCGCCGTTTTCATAGTCCCATATTAACTGGCCTCCACAGGCATTGCAATTCACTATTTCACCATGTATTGCCTTTGCTCACCGGCTATATATAGTGATGTTTTCGCCGACTAGGGAGTGGGGGATAGGTGAAAGTGTTTATCCTAGTTTATTAAGCTATTTATTTCTAAGTATACACTTGTACTATTAGACAATAAATGGTGTATAGTAGATGAGTACTATTTTACCTGGAACAGCTATTGGTATAAGAACAAGAGATGGTGTTGTACTAGCTAGTGATAAGAGGCTCTCCTATGGAGGCTACGTTCTCAGTAAGCAAGCTAGAAAAGTCTACCCAGTCACGAGTAGAAATGGTGTTGCCTTCGCGGGTTTAATGGGGGATATAGGCTACCTAGTTAAGTTACTCAAGGCAGAGGCTAGGTTCTACGAGCTTGAGTTCAACAAGGAGATTAGAACTAGGAGCCTAGGTAAGGTGCTCTCCGTGATACTATATAGTCATAAGTGGTTTCCAATGTTCACGGAGATTATTATAGGTGGCTACGATGATGAAGGACCTCTCATATACATACTGGACCCGGTAGGAAGCTTAATAGAGGAGAGATACGCTGCTGTTGGATCTGGAATGCAATTAGCACTTGGATACCTCGAGCCAAGATACCGAGAAGACATGAGCATAGAAGAAGCTGAGAAACTAGCTGTAGAAGCTATTAAAACAGTATTCGAGAGAGATGTATTATCAGGAGATGGAGTAGACTTATTGATATTTACTAAAGAAGGCTACAAAGTCAAAGAATACCTATACAAGACAACACCAACACAATGAAAAATAATAACACATTTTCCCAGAGTATACACTTAGAACAGGGCCCGTCGCCTAGCTAGGATAGGGCACCGGCCTTCGGAGCCGGAGGACCCGGGTTCAAATCCCGGCGGGCCCGCTATCCATTCTTTATCTCTTTTAGTCTTTTCTTATTGCTTCCTGTAATTGTGCTTTGCTTGTGGGGTTTTTAGGTTTTTCGCTGTGTTGTTGGAAAATAGGGGTTCACGTGGAGGATCCGGTGCTGGTGTTGACATTACTGTGTGTCCGAAGCTTATTGCCCTGGATGTCCCGGTTCCGATTGTGAGTTTTGTGATGATTTTTAGGAGTGTTTCGGTGTCCATGCTTTTTGCTGTGTATTAAAGCAGTAAGAAAAGACTGAAAGACTTGAAACTATGAAAATACCTACTAGACTAATATATTAGTGGAGATAGAATGCTCAGAGTTAACAGTGAGAATCTACTAAGTAGTAAGGGATATAGCTATATCAAAATAGTTGAACCAGCGTCAGAGCCTAGATACTCGCATTTTAAATTTAAAGATATTATCGAGGAGTTCTCCACAATAGAGATAGGTGAATCATACCTATATCAACACCAGCATGAAGCTTTCAAGGCGCTATCAAGTGGATCAAATATAGTTCTACGAGCTGGCACTGGTAGTGGTAAGACAGAGGCATGGGTATTATATTTACTCAGCGAGTTAAAGAAGAGTAATAAAATCTACACTATAGCAGTATACCCAACTCTAGCTCTCGCAAATGATCAGGTTAAAAGACTCGAAAAATACCTTGGCTTACTCAATAAATCCCTTATACAACTAGATAGTGTTAAAAAAGAAGAGCTAGTTAAGAAGACAGGTCTAAGCGCGTTGAGAACGTTGATCGCAACATCAAACCTGATCATAACAAATCCCGCTTTTCTTCTACACGACTTAAAAAAATACTTTATTAATAAGCCTAGCGCTCTTCTCGCTCCTCTATACAGTAGATTAAAACTCCTCGTAATTGATGAACTAGACTTCTATACACCGCGGAGTCTCGCACTATTACTAGCAACTATATCGCTTCTATCAAAAACCACCGAGGAAAAGCTACAAGTTGCTATTTTATCAGCTGGTATTGCTAATCCCCTTGATCTATGTAAATTCCTAGAGGACACAACAAGCAGAGAGTGTAAAGTGATAGAAGGAGAGCCATTCAAAGTAGAGAACTCCACGTATATAATACTAGGTAAAAACCTCGAAAACATCTGGAGAGAAATAAGTGAACAGTGGAGTAATATAGTTAAAAAACACCCTGATCTAAAGTCATTCTCACAAGCTATATTCAACATCGAGGAATTCAAGAAAAACGCTTATAAAATACTATCTATACTTGAGAGCCTTGGTTATAGTGTCCCAAGCATAGCAGTTGATCCCATGGAGATTATCAGCGAGTATTTTAGAGACAAATATGTAACGATTGTTTTCACTAGAAGCATTAACACAGCTGAGGAAGTTGCAAAGTCTATTAAACAAAAATACGGCGAGAACACCCCTGTAGCTACACACCACCATCTCGTCTCCAAGAAAACTAGAGAGGAAGTTGAGGAGAAAGCAAGGCGAGGCGATATCAAAGTGATTATATCCCCGCGAACACTATCCCAAGGTATGGACATTGGACTTGTAGCCAGAATTATCCACCTAGGTCTCCCAGATAATGTAAGAGAATTCCATCAAAGAGAGGGGAGAAAAGGAAGGAGACGAGAGCTCTTATTCTCAGAGACCATTATAATTCCGTATTCAAGATGGGATAAAGAGCTATTAAGTAGTGGATTAGAGGTCTTCAAGGAATGGCTAGGACTTGGACTAGAGAGAACAATTGTAAACCCTGATAATCTATATATTCATTTATTCACCGGAGTCGTCAAATTGATCTCACCCTGGTTCAAGCAGGACCTAACTCCACCGGAGACCGAGGCAGTTAGAAAAGCTGGTATTCTAGGAGAAGACAACAAGGTAGATCTTATAAAGCTCCGAGAAGTATATGAGAAAATAAACTTCTATGAATACGCTCCACCATACGGGATAAAGAGATACCTTGAAAGAGATGGCAAATTAATTCCACTAGAGCCAATAGGCCACGTTGACTTAGTTGAGAAATTCCAACCAGGTTGTATTGACTATGGAGAGGAGGCTATGGTAATATCACTTGAATATGGTAAATCAACAAGGTTCGTTAGAGCTGTGATCGAGAAACTAATTCGCGAGATCGATTTCAAGACGAACGATGCGCTCTCAATAGCGCTCGAGGAATATAGATACATTAAGCTAAGATGGAACGAAACACCTAGTATAATCAAGGACTTGTTATCAGGTAAGATAACTAGCGAGGAGCTCTGTGTCGTTTACACTCCTCGAAATGGATTTGGAAAATACATTAAAATACCCGAGAGATGTATATGGACTCTTCGCTCAGATAAACCAAGATTCATACTAGTTAATGGAGAGCCTATTGTGTACTACGATAAGAAGACAATTTATGTTCCAACACCCACAGGTGGTGAATATCGTGATTTTACATATGGATACGTTTACTCAATTGATCCTCGTGAAAACATAGAGCTTATTAGGCTTGCCTTGTCATATGTAATTATATTGCTTAGAAGATATCTTAACTTACCATTACACACTATACTCTACGATGTTGTTAAATTAGGTGAATACAAGTACTTTGCACTCCACGAGCCCGAATCAGCTGGAATCCTCGATAAGATGAATTGGCTACAAGTACGAAGATTTATTGAGAGTCATAGACCCGGCGATCTCGACAGGATCATCATATCTGAGATCGATGATCTCGCCTATTCAACTCTTATTACAATTGAATTCAACTGGGACCTGGTAAGAGAGACCGCTCTTAGAGTAGTAGACTATATACTAGCACGAGATAGAATCAAAGCGTTTATAAAAGGCAAAGAAATACTAATACCGAGACCGAGCCCAGGTCTTAAAATATTATCATATGTCGTTATAAGCGAAACCCTCGACGAGGAATCCTTGACTCCTTCTCTTTTAACAGCACATGGATTTTATGATGGAGAGAAATTCCATGGCCAAGTAGAATTGTATCCACCTCTGCCGCTGGTTAAACCACCAGCTAGACTACTAGAAGTAGAAAACCAATTACTAGATAAAGTATTCTACGAGGACTATAAGTTAATAGTGGAGAACTGGGATACAACTATCTCCCAGGTGAAACAAGCTAATCTAAGGAGACTAGTATCATACCTCGAGAGTAGGAAGAGAGATATCTACGATGTATCCAGCTTAATAGAGAGATCTAGGTTAAAGTCTGCAAGCGCAGATGAAATTGCCTTGACCATGGAGACCCCAGAGACTGTGAACTATGCAAGTATTCTCAACGTATTTAGAAAAATAAGAGAACATAGGAAAGTACTCGAGAGGGAGCGAGATTTAATACTAAAATACCTCGAGGAGAAAGCTAGGAAACTATACATCGCTTACCTTGTCTTAGCAGAGTTATCAAAAATCCAGTGAATCATCTATGAAGTATTATAGTGACCTAGGATAAGGGGGTTTATCTCTTAGCATACAGCCAGCAATACACTACGCGGTTATTATTGATTTCGACACCTGGTGGTTCTTGATTACTACATATATCTAAGACGTGTGGGCATCTTGGATGGAATCTACAACCTCTTGGCGGGTTTATCGGGGATGGGGGCTCCCCTTTGATTATATTTCTTGGCATATTTCTAGCTATTTTAGGATCCGGTATTGGAACAGATGATAGCAGTAGCTTAGCGTATGGATGATATGGGTTTTCAAATAATTCGTCTGATTGCCCTACCTCAACTATCTTTCCAAGATACATTACCACCATTCTATTACTCATATACTTGACTACGGATATATCATGAGATATAAACATATATGTTAGGTTGAACTTTCTTTGCAAGTCTTTTAGTAATTCAAGGATCTGTGCTTGCACAGATACATCTAGTGATGATGTTGGTTCATCTAACACAATGAACTTAGGTCTAGTTATTATTGCCCTGAGAATAGCTACTCTTTGTTTTTGACCTCCTGAGAGCTCGTGGGGATATCTATATAGATGCTCTCTGCTTAGGCCAACTAGCTCCATTTGCTTAACCAAGAAATCTTCCTCATTTCCAACATTAATCCCATAGTGTCTAATAGGCTCTAGTAGTATACTTGCAATGGTCATCCTAGGATCTAAGCTTGTATGGGGATCTTGGAAAACCATCTGTGCATTTCTCCAGTACTCCCTTAGTTTTTTCCCTTTAACTCTAGTAACATTTACATTCTCAAATAATATATCTCCACTCGTTGGATTAATTAGTTTTAAAACAAGTCTACCAAGAGTTGTCTTTCCACAGCCACTCTCCCCAACAACTCCCAGTGTTTCACCTCTTTTAATCTTTAATGACACCCCATCAACTGCTTTAACCTTCTTTGTCAAGGATCCTCTAACTCTAAAGTATTTTCTTATATTAATAGTTTCTAACAAAGTATCTGAGCTCATCCTGATCACCTATGTCTTCTGTAAGAGCCAGCAATATACCGCATGTTGATCCTCAATCTCAGATCTCGGGGGCTCCTGCTTAGTGCATATATCGATTGCGAAGGGGCATCTAGGTTGGAATCTACATCCTGGAGGTGGGTTAATTAATGATGGAACAACTCCAGGTATAGACTCTAGTTTTTCAAGTCTTTTAGTAGGGTTAGGCACAGCTCTTAGTAGTAACTTAGTATATGGATGTTGAGGATTATAAAATATGCTCTCTACCTTGCCCTCTTCAACTACTTTTCCTGCATACATTACATATACTCTATCTGAGATCTCCGCGACTATACCAAGATTATGAGTAATCAATATAAGGCCTAGTTTTAGTTCCTTCTGTAGTTTTTTCAATAAGTCAAGGATCTGGGCTTGAACAGTTACATCGAGATTCGTTGTGGGCTCATCAGCGATGATTAAACGTGGGTAGTTTGTTAGACTAATAGCTATCACACCTCTTTGCCTCATTCCACCTGACATTTCATGTGGATAGTTCTTGACTCTTACCTCGGGACTTGGTATTAGTACTTGCCTTAGTAAATTTACAGCATGTTTTAATGCCTTTGACTTATCTACTTTTGCGGTGTGAGCACTTAGTGTTTCATAGATATGATATCCAATAGTATATAGGGGATCTAGAGCAGAGGTTGGATCTTGGAATACATATGATATCTCATTACCTCGGATCTCTCTTAGTTCTTCCTCATCGATTTTTAACAAGTCAACAACAGATCCATTCCTCTTCCTGAATAACGCCCTTCCATGCTCTATTCTACCAGGTGGTTCAATAAGTCTTGTAATAGCTCTGGTAGTAACTGTTTTTCCACATCCAGTCTCGCCAACAAGGGCTATTGTTTCAGCTTCCTTGACATGGAGTGATACATCAGAAACTGCGTGAACAACACCCGCGTATGTATAGAACTTAACTGATAGATCCCATACTCGGAGTATTTCATCTTCACCTATTTTCATGTCTTCGTATCCCAAAATACTCACCTCTCCTTCTTCTTATATTCTATAGCTCTTCTCGTCCTTGGATCTAGTATGTCTCTTACTGCATCTCCTAGAAGGTTCCATCCAAGTGCTATTAATAACAAAAGGATCCCTAGATATACAACTATATGTGAGCTTTGTTCTGGGAAGAAGTCACCTGCCTTAGATATCATAAATCCTAGTTCTGGCACGGGTTCTTGTGGGCCTAGACCAAGAAATGAAAGAGATGCAGCAAATAATGTAGCTGTTGCTATATCAAATGTCATCATCACGATCACGGGAGACAATACATTTGGTAATATATGCTTAAATAAGATACTCCAAGTAGATAGCCCAGAAAGCTTCGCAGCCTCTATAAAAGGCATTTCTCTAACAGATAGTGTGCTTCCTCTTATAATACGTGCGTACCCAGGCCACCATACTATGACCATGGCGAACCATATTGATAACAACGAAGCTAGTTGTCCATACTCTTGCTCTCTAAGTCCAAATAAACTTGAAAATACTACTCTTAGAACCTGGTTTTCACCTAAAACCCCTCTTATCCTCTGAGGTAAGACTGATGCAAACGCTATTGCAAGAACTAGCCCTGGAAACGCGAGGAAGATATCTGTAATTCTCATTATGACCTCGTCTACGACGCCTCCCTTATACCCCGCTATTAGACCTAGTATTATACCTAGTGGAGCTCCGAGAATCACTACCACTATCGATATTACAAATGATATTCTAAATCCATATAGAGACATCGCTAGTAGATCTCTACCCCAACTATCTGTTCCTAGCAATGGATATCCATTGCACGATGGTGGTATACATGGTGGAAGATGCTTAAGACTAGTATTGTAAACAACGGGATACTCCCAATAAGGCTCCCATGCAATAAATGGACCAATAATTGCTAAGATCAAGTTAACGAAGACTATGATACCCCCTAAAACACCGATCTTAGATCTACTAAACGCGTAGGCCATTAACTCCCATTCTTTTATTCTCGATGTATTTTTATTAATCCAGCCCGGTGAGGCTCTTTCTCTTGTATTTGCGTAGAACCATATGATCTTTTTTAGAACATTATATACTAATTCCATGGAAGATCACCTAGTATCTTATCCTTGGATCTATAATGGCGTAGAATACATCCACTAGTAGGTTGACAATTATATAAATTAGTGCAACTACGAATGTGCATGCAATGATTACAGGGAAGTTAAGTCTTGTAATAGCACTATACATGTATCTACCCATACCAGGTATATTAAACACCGTCTCAGCAATTATTGCACCTGATAATAAGCCACCAAAGTTAAGTCCTAGCACAGTAACAACAGGTATCATGGCGTTCTTCAATGCATGTTTCCATACTGCTAGTTTTCTCAATCCACGGGCTTTCGCATATAGAACATACTCCGCGCTTAGAGCATCGAGTAAACTATTTCTAACAATTCTAGCTATGAATCCACCATTTAGTAATCCAAGTGCTAGTCCCGGTAGGTACAAGCGTTTAAACGTCTCAGTAACAATACTCCATTCTCCGCAAAACACTGCTCCAAACATTGGCACTGTTCCCACAGCTGCTACTACGTTACCTAAAACTGGTATAGATTCAGGCAGTGATTGTAAAAACATCGCACACTGATCTGAGTACATCGGGATACCCGCTAAATAAGTTGTTTTAAAGTAGACATAGAATGCTAGAATAAGAAAGTAGTATAAAACGAAAGATGGCAGGGAACCACCTATGAGAGCAAGTATTCTGACAACAAAGTCAACCCATGTGTCTTTTTTAATAGCAGCTACTATTCCTAGGGGTAAACCAATCAAAACGAGAAAAACGAATCCAACTATAGCTAGCTCAACTGTAATAGCAAATCTCGATGTTAATTCAGCAAAGACATTTCTAAATCTAATAGGGTCTTCTAACTGGCCTGTGAGTAATTGATGGATAAAAAATATAAACTGCTCGTACCAAGGTGCATTGAACTTGTATTTTACTCTGATCTGCTCCAGTGTTTGTGGGTTTAGGAGTTTCTCTCCTACCCATGCTCTTACAGGATCTGCTGGAATAACGTATGCTATTAAGTATGTTATTAACAATACTCCTATAAGCGTGGGTATAAAGGTCAGTAACCTTCGCGCTATAAAAGATGCTAACCCCATTTCAATACCCCGCAAATAAAAATCATCCATGCTTATTTTTAAAGTTTAAAAACAATGGCTACTGAGTTATATTTCAAATTCTTCAATACTATTAGAGCAAGGCGTGGTGTTTACCACGTGTTAACTAGTTACAAGAAGCTAGTATAGTGCTTCAGGACTTATGATCACTTAAACGCTATATAACTGCTAATCCCCATTTATTTGAGACTTATTACTACGTGTAGAGATCAGGCTGGATACTAGCTATAAAAAATTTAACTAATGAGCATAAAAAGAATAAGAGTTTAAAACTAGGATTTATACCCGTAGAGTTCTTCCCATACTGATTTATTCCAATAGTATGGGTTTATCTTTAGTAATATATACACATCTTCTTGATAGCTCACTACATAGTATGGTCCTGTTGATACAGGGTAATCTTTTAATCTCCTAAATGAAGGATCATCCTCGCCTTCAATCACATATTTAGCCCACGCACCGGGATTCTTACCATAGTTTGATTCTCTTAGTGCAGCTTCATAGTTTTCACTAAGAGCGTACTCCATTGGAATAACGCTAGCAACACCTGTTGTTAAAATATGTAATACTGGTGGATATGGGAATCTTAATTGTAACTTAACAACTCCCGCTGTTGTTCCATTGTAGCCAAAGAACCCTAGTAGATCTCCTAGGTTTCGTACTTCGACCATTTGACCGCGATAGGCAGTGAAAAGACCCCCAGCTAATATCTGTTTAAACTCGTCTTCTGTTAGGACTTGTGACGAATTCACATCTATGAAGCTATCAATCATCCATTGAGGACCACCTGGTAGGTTTAATCTAACAGCTCTCCATATGCTAAATAATACGTCTGTAGCGTCAATTGGATATGTCTTGTTGTTCCATGGATCATATGCTAGCACGTTACCTCTTATCACTAGATATAAGACATCGTTATCTCTATTGAAAGCCCATGCAACAGCGAGCTCTGGCTCGGGTTCATTATCCTCATATTTATAAGTTATTGGCTTCGAGTATATTTGATCAAATATCTCCCATCCAAAACTCTCATAGCTCTTCGCGGGATCAAATGTATCAGGCCATCCTATTGTCGCGATGACCATGGTCTTTGGATCGTTCTTTATACCAATAACTCCAGTATCGACAACTGGTGCTTTTGGATCCTCGTATACAAGATCATATCGAGCTGCTTTCGTGAGAGGATAATACATATTTAATACCCAGCTACCATACTCTCTGCCTGTAACAGCTTGCCCAAGCAGGATCATTAATGCTTTATTGTTAAATTCTATGACAGCTGCATTTATAATAGCTTCTCTAATACTTGGATTTAGAACTCTTTGAGAGAGTTTACATAGAGCACTTATAGGTATATCTTTCCAACCAGCTGCTCCAATTGTTACAAAGGCAACGGGGTCTTCCCAGTTCTGCGCTGTAGCCTCCTCGTCTAGTTTATAGCTTATAACAAGAAGAGGCTTATTTGTTGGGCCAGTGTATGTTGCTCCCTCACCTTGTGGACCAATGACTACTATGTATGAATGAGTATCAATTACTCTATCAACCGTAGAGATGTAGTTACCCACTTGTTGAGGTGGAATATTCTCCCAGTATTTTAGCTCCTCGAACTCTGCTCCTCCCCATACAAATGGCATTAGGTAGTTATCGGGATCTAGGTAATCGGGGATCCATCCTAGTAATGCAACGTCGTAGTTAAAGTGATCTACTTTATCAAGGTATTCAGGCCAGTTATAGGTCTCAACATATACCTTAAAGCCAAGCCTTGACCATTCGTTTTGTAATAGTGCTGCTATTTGAGCTCTTGCAGTGTTTCCAAGGTTATATATTATTGTTATCTCGTAATTTGATGGGTCGAAGCCTCTCTCTCGTAAGGAGTCAATTATTTCCATGGCTTTTGATCTATTGAACTCGTATTTTACAATGTTATAATCTGTCCAGCCAAACATGCCCCTAGGAACAATAGTATATAGTCTTGTATACAAGCCTCCAAATATGTTTTCTAATATTGTATCATATGGAACAGCCCATGATAATGCTTGTCGCACCTCTGGAATGTTAAATGGTTCTCGCATAGGGTTAAACAATACATATTGAATTGTAAGTCTTGGCTTGGCGGGGTCTGGCTCGAGAACGAGATAGAAGTCTCCGACTTTTGTCCCATTTAGATCCTTCCATCTAGCTGGTGTTATAGTTGCTATATCTGCTACACCAGTCTTAAACATCTGTATACGTGTTATTTCATCGTTCGCGATAATGTAGAGTATTGATTCATGCAATGAGTATTTTTCAAGAGATGGTGTAGGGGTTGGAGTAGGCGCAGGTCTAGTTGATAAATATACTGCTAATGCAGATATAGCAACAACTAAAACTATGATTAAAGCTATGGATTTATATGTAATGGCTTTCACGCGTTCACCCCATTGCTTAAATGAATAAACGTTATATTTATATTTATATTTTTCCATTGATCAGTTCTTCCTCAACAGCGATTTAATGTTATAGTTGATACTAGGAACATCTATGTCTACTTTTCGAGGAGAGCTAAGATTTATAAAGGTTTATTTACTGATATATCATACGATATATCATGTGATATATCATGCGAAAATGCATGAAAAAATGGAATGGAGTTAGGAGATATCTTGTATTAAAGGTTCTAGATCTAATTAGCAAAGAACCTATACATGGTTACGGTATTCTAAAAAGTCTCGAAGACGACCTTGGGATTAGACTTAGCCCAGGACTACTATATCCTATTTTAAAGACCTTAGTTGAAAGAGAATTTGCGATTGCACGCGAGGAGCTTTTTAATGGTAAGAGAATGGTAATCTATGAAATAACCTCGCTAGGTCTCAAATATCTTGAAGAACATAGAAGTTTACTAATGGAATTTGATAAGAAAGCCTCTAGGATTAAGCATTCCCGTCTACACGAGTTACTGCTTAAAATAAGACATCTATACATGAACATTGATAAGTTAGATAACCAAGACCTAGAGAGGCTCAAAAATGCCGTTGAAAAGTTCCTCGATGAAGTAAAGTCAATTGGTGTATGAGAGTGAACAAGCTAGTTGTAATAAAAGACCTAGTAAAGAATTTTGGGGACGTTGTAGCAGTTAATGGAATTAATTTCGAGATCAAGAAAAACGAGGTATTTGCTCTTCTCGGTCCTAACGGAGCTGGTAAGACAACAACTATACATATAATATCTACACTACTCAAGCCGACCTCGGGAACAGTTCTCGTAGCAGGATTTGATGTTGTCAAAGAACCTGGAAAGGTTAGGCAAAAAATAGGAATAGTGTTCCAAGATCCTAGTTTAGATAACCAGTTAACAGGGTATGATAATATGTATATTCATGGCAAGCTCTATGGATTAAAAGGATCAATGCTACATGAGAAAATAATGTATCTACTTGACCTCGTAGATTTGAAAGAACATGCGTATAAGAAAGTAATGCATTATAGCGGTGGAATGCGCAGGAGATTAGAGATGGCTCGTAGTCTACTACACGAGCCAGAATTACTGATACTCGATGAACCAACCCTGGGACTAGACCCCCAGTCGAGAGCCAGGATCTGGGATTACATAAAGCGATTAAAAAAAGAAAACGAAATGACAATACTGATGACGACACATTACATGGATGAAGCCGAGGAACTAGCTGATAGAGTAGCTATCATGGATAGAGGAAAAATACTCGCCTTAGGGACAGCTGATGAGTTAAAATCCATGCTTGGCCACGATATTATATACATTACATTAGATGATCAAAATAACAATAGAAATCCCTGCTCATTTTTCAACAATAACTCCGAGGAATGCAAGGAGCTTGAAGATAGAAGAGTAGAGTTAATTGTTGACAACGCCACCAAAGCGCTTCCCGAGGTATTTAACATTGCTGAATCCCATGGACTTAAAATAAGTGAAATAAGCTATAGAAGACCAACACTAAATGAAGTATTTCTCCACTTAACAGGTCGAGAGCTAAGAGATACCATTGAGAACCAGTCTTCATTACCAAGAAGACCTAGAGGGTGGGTCATACGAATAGGTTAGATGCATTCACAGCTATGATATATAGACAGCTTAAAAGATGGTGGAGTGCAAGATCTAGAGTATTAATGACTATAATTAACCCACTAATATGGATGATATTCCTAGGTCTTGGATGGGGAAGTATATTTAATGTGCAAGATCTCCCATCTACACCAGGATCACCAAATACACCTGGAGCTGTTGATTCGATAAGAAACATCATAGATAACTACTTTAAGCAGTTATTCGGAGGAGTCAATTACATCGCGTTCATGATATCAGGTATAGTAGTAATGACAGCATTTGTAGGCAGCTTTATCTCGGGTATAAGTGTTATATGGGATAAGCAATTTGGATTCTTAAAGGAGACCCTTGTAGCTCCAGCTCCACGTAGTTCTATAATACTAGGTAGAATACTTGGTGATAGCGTCGTAACGACTTTACAATCTATGATCATCATTGCACTGAGCCAGCTATTAACGAGTGAAATAAACCTCCTCAACACCCCGGTAGCAATAATATATGTGTTTATAATGTCAGTTGGTTTCACATCGCTAGGAACAGTACTATCGTTAAAGTTCAGTAGCATGGAGGGGTTTCAGATGGTTATAAACTTGCTGACAATGCCAATGGTATTTATGAGTGGAGTATTCTACCCAGTAGTAACAATGCCTTATTGGATGAAGATCACGGCTAAAATTAATCCATTAACATACTCCGTGCACTCTGTTAGGTATTGGTTAACAGGTTCAAACATAGGTTTTGAATACATGAACCCAACCACAGATTTCATAATACTACTTGGATTTACAATACCAATGTTGATACTTGCAATTAAAGTATTTGAGAAAACAACCTTGGAAGACTAATAAGTTACCTTACAAGACGAAAACCAAGTATATGTTTATTATAACCACGTTATTATTATTACCCACCTTCATAAAGCGGCGGGGATAATGTTATCTCATCTTTATCCCTTAGAACATGCTTCCTAGTATTTAAAACCTCCTTTTCATTGACACGTATTTGTATTAATGGTATTCTATCAATCCATTCTTTTAATCTAAAGCTCTGCTTTAGAAGAACAACTAGCAAATCCTCTAGCGTTGACCCCTCTGGTAATATCAGATCCTCGCAGTGTTTTCCAGTAATCTCTGATAGGAAACCAGCATAGCAAACCTTTACTCTAATCTCTTGCTGCAATAGTTCTCATCCTCGATGCCCTGAGAATAGCTTTAATTATATTCACGTAGCCGGTGCATCTACATAAAACTCCTTTTAAATACTCCTTTATATCATCTATAGATGGTTTTGGTTTTTCTCTTAGAAGATACTCAGATATCAAGATAAAAGCAGGAGTGCAATAACCACATTGAATAGCCCCCTCCTCTATGAATGCTCTCTGAACATCCGTTAACTTATATCTATTCAAGCCTTCTACTGTCTGGATCTCATTGCCATTTATGTCAACTGTTAGAGTTAGACACGCTAATATTGGCTCTCCATTAACTAAGACAGTGCAACTACCACACTCGCCAATACCACATCCATACTTTACACTTTTAACTTTAAGCCTTTCTCTAAGTGTGTTAAGCAATAGTTCATAAGGCTTAACATCCAGTTCAACTAGCTCTCCATTTAGTCTAAACGAGACTCTAACCATGGCTTATCCCTCTATAATCCTATTATATGCTGTTTCAATAGCATCATACACAAGAACCTTTACGATGTATCTCCTGTAATTAGCTGTTGATCTAGCATCAGAGATAGGAGATATCTCTTGGTCGATATGTTGAAGCTTATTCTTCAGATCACTACTACTTATTAATAGTCCTTTCAGTAATTTCTCTGTTTCCCATGCTCTAACGGGTTTTGGTGCTACTGATCCAAGTGCTATTTTGATATCCTTAATGATATTGTTTTCTACGCTCAAATACACAGCTGTGTTAGCAATTGCTAGGTCTACAGCAACCCTTGTTATTTTCTTAAATGACGATGAGCCATCTTTACGTTTTTCAACGATGAGCTCTGTTAGTATCTCATCAGGCCTAAGGAGTGTCTTGCCTGGACCAGTGAAAAACTCTTCTAATGGTATAACTCGAACTCCATTAATACTCATAGCTACAGCCTTAGCATTATATATCAGTAAAGGTGGAGCTGTATCAGCAGCGGGCGATGCATTACATATATTACCACCAATCGTAGCCATATTCCTTATCTGTATACTACCCATTTGCTTTACAGAGTCGTGTAAAGCTGGTAGATGTTTTTTAATAACCTCTGATCTCTCGAGATCTCTTATAGTGGTCAAGGAACCTATTCTAATTAAATTATCCTCTTCGATAATGTATCTGAGCTCTCTGATCTTTTTGATGTTAATAATTACTTTAGGCTCCACCTGCCCAGTTTTGATCTTAACTAGTAGGTCTGTCCCACCAGCGAGTATTTTTGCTTTATCACCATGTTTACTTAGCAGTTCTAGTGTTTCTTCTATAGATTTTGGTTCATAATAATCAAATACTATTGGTATTATTCTGGTATTTCTAACATTGATGTTTACAGGATATGGAGCACTATCTACCACTCTATTTCACCTCTCTCTCTAAGAGCTTCTATTATCTTATCTGGTGTTACTGGTATCTCGTAAAATCTAACTCCAATTGCATTGTATACAGCGTTTAATATAGCTCCCACGGCTGGGTTCATAGCTGCTTCTCCAATACCCTTTGCACCAAATGGGCCTGCTGGTTCATATGTATTAGCAAATATCACTGAAAACTCCTCTGGTGATAGCAAATCTGACGCGGTTGGTATTTTATAGTCTGTCATTAATCCTCTACTAGCGATCTCGCCTGTCAATGTATCATACTGTGTATTCTCGGTGAACGCCATACCCCATGCCATTGCAAAACCACCATGAACCTGGCCTTCGACCATATCTGGGTTAATAGGTGTCCCGACGTCGACACCGGCTACTACCCTTACTGGTCTTACCTTTCCAGTCCATGTATCAACTTCTACCTCAACATAGTACACGGTAAAACTTGGAGGCGCCGACGTAGCTCTATATGAGACAACAGCTACTATCGAACCCCAATTTCTCTGCCAAGCATTTTTAGCGATCTCTCTTAGAGGAATCTTAATACTAGTTCCCTCAACGTAGATAACAGCTTCTCCGCTCGCCTCGTCATAACCTAATTTAAGTGCCTCAGTATTCACCACTTTGTCAATTAACCGAGTTGCAAACTCCATTATCTTATTCTTCAGTACCTGTGCAGCTCGTCTAGCACACTCGCCTCCAACATACGTTCCTCTCGATGCATGCGTACATACATCGTATAGAGTGTTCTCTGTTGATGCAGATACAAGATTTATTAGATCAGGTGGAATACCAAGCTCCTCGGCAATAATCTTCACATGAGCATCTAGCGTGCCTCCTCCGTGATCCTGTAACGCTGTAATATAATCCAATGAGCCATCTTCGTTTAGTTTCAGTATACATCCAGTAAAATCTATTACCTCTCCACTTATAGGTCCACCAGCGCCTGATGTATGGAAACCTCGACCAACACCTATCCCACGTCTAAAGCGTCCTTTTTTCTCACTTGGATAACCACGTGTATCCCATTTTATCAATTCTTTTCCCAATGATAATAGCTCGGGAACACCATCAGATTTAATAATAGACTTCACTGTAGGACCCTGACCCCAGAATATATCCCCTCTACCAACGTAGTTTCTAAGCCTGAGATTTACGGGGTCAACGCCTAGTTCCTCGGCTATTTCATCGATCAACGTCTCGACAGCCCATTGAACCTCTGGAGCACCATATCCTCTTAGAGCACAGCCAGGGACTTTATTGGTGTAGACTGCTAATCCCTTGTATCTTATATTTCTCCACTTGTACATTGAGACAAACCATCCCAAACTAGTTCCTAGGAGCGGGTATGGCTGAACTTGGTGTGCTCCTACATCGAGTATATTTACGAACTCAGCGGCTGTGAAAACACCTTCTTTTCTAACTCCAATCTTGAACTTGAAGTGAAAGACAAAGTTAGAGTGATCTAATATATCTTCTTCACGAGTATATGTTATCTTGACAGGTTTTCCTGCTCTTAGACACAATGCTACTGCAATGGGGATCAAGTAATTTGTTTGAATACTAGAGCCGAAAGACCCTCCTAACGGTACTTTTACAACATTTATCCTGCTCTCAGGTATGTTAAATATTTGACTAATTAGAATCCTAGTATTGTGAATTGACTGTGTTGTTGTATATATCGTGAACTTTCCACCAGGCTCCGGTACACATAGAACACTTTTGGGCTCTAGTTGCATATGATATCTCTTACCTGTTTTGAAACTCCTCTCTATGATCAAGTCAGCCTCGTCGAAGCCTTTCTCAACATTGCCCTCCTCATAGTCTAATCTCGCCGCGATATTGTTCTCAACATTGATCCACTTATCTCCTTTCATAATTCTCTCGTGGATGAGGGGACTATTTGAATCCATTGCCTCTATTGGATCTAAGATAGGTTTATATACTCGCTCATACACGATCTTCACGGATTCAGCAGCTCTCTGAGCAAGCTCCTCGCTAGGCGCCGCCACGGCTGCTATCGGCTCACCGAGATATCTAGGTCTCCTTGTTAATACGTAGGTGTCTTTGAATGTAACTTCTTCAATACTAACTAGTCTTGGATTATAGGGTTTTTGTGGAATATCATCTGGAGTTATAACTATAGCTCCTAGTTTAATCGCTTCACTAGTATCTATTCTCTTGACGTCTGCAAAGGCATATTGACTTCTCACTATTCTACCTATAAGCATACCAGGTACTTCGAGGTCATCCGTGTACTTTAAACTCCCAGAAACCTTTGCCTCCGCGTCTTTCCTTGGCGATCTTTTTCCAATAAATCTATAACTAGAAGACATAAGATCTCACTCTGTGATTGCCTTGTAAATAGCATTCATTATTTTAACATAGCCAGTGCATCTACATAGGTTTCCAAGGTATTCCCTTATACTATCAATGGAGGTCATCTTCCCCTCTTTAATACCAGCCCATGCTGTTAGTAGAATACCTGGGGTGCAGAATCCACATTGTATAGCTCCATTCTCGATAAAGTTCTTTATAAGCTTGTTAAATAATGGGTCATTTAACAACCCCTCCACTGTTACGACTTCTTTACCCTCTACTTGAGGTGTTAGAATAATACATGATAAAACAGGCTTACCATTAACTAAGACGGTGCAACTACCACACTCGCCTCTTTCACAAGAGCGTTTAACACTTTTAACTTTAAGTTTAAATCTAAGAGTATTTAATAAAATCTCCCCGGGATCTACATCCACTTCAACCAGTTTACCGTTCAATATAAATCTAGTTATCATTCAAATCCACACCTTAAAGCCCTTTTTGAAGCCTCTAAGAGGGCCTCACGTGTAAGGATCTTGGCAATGTGTAATCTATACTCGGCTGGTGCTCTTATATCCGTTATAGGCGATATATCTTTCTCTACTTGCCTCGAAGCCTCTTCGAAAACGATCATTGCGGGTTCTCTATTGATTACTACTTGCTCAACACTACGTGCTCTAACAGGCTTAGAAGCAACAGAGTTAAGAGCTACCCTAGCATCTATTATAGTATTATCTACTATGACTACAAGGGCCGCGATAGATACTATTGATATATCATGTCCTTGTCTTCTACCGATTTTCATATAGGAGAAACCAGCTCTCTCCAAGTGTTTATATGGAATAATGACCTCGAGGAGTATTTCATCATCACGTAGCGTTGTCTGCCTAGGTCCCTGGAAAAACTCTGTAACTGGTATGAATCGTTCTCCTCTCGAGCTAATAGTTCTTAGAACAGCCTCGTAAGAAAGTAAAGGAGGGGCAAAATCAGCAGCGGGCGATGCATTACATATATTACCACCTATTGTAGCTGTGTTTCGCACTTGCCAATACGCGAATTTCAATGCTACCTCTCTTAGTAAGGGGGTTTTATTCTTGACGACAGGGGAGTCTAGTATATCCTGAATAGTTGTTAAAGAACCTATATTTAATGATTCACCAGTATCTACTATGTATCTAAGCTCTTCAATACCGCTAATATCGATCACATAATCTGGCTTAACTCTACCTATTTTCATATCAACTAGTAGGTCTGTGCCACCTGCAAGTAACTTAGCATTCTTGTACTTGCTTAATAACTCAACAGCGTTTTCAACACTTCTCGCTTTAAAGTACTCGAATTTAGGTAGCCTATACATACCTATCACTCTTTTCCATGTTCTTCAAGTACTCAAGTATTTTCCATGGTGTTAGAGGAGTTGACACTATATTCACCCCGAGTGCATGGGCTATTGCATTAGCGATAGAAGCAGGCCCCGGTATCAAAGCCATTTCTCCAACCCCCTTTGCCCCGAAGGCTCCGTGTTTAAAGAGGTCTTCAATGTATATAGGTGTCTCGAATCTAGGTGTTTCCTTAGCTGTTGGAATAACATAGTCTGTTAGATTAGTGTTTAAAATAGCTCCTTGCTCATTAAAGTATAGTTTCTCCATGAGGGTGTATCCAAGAGCTTGTACAAACGCGCCCTCGATCTGTCCTTCTACTTGTTGTGGATTAATTATTTTACCTGATGCTAGAGCTGGATATACATGGAGAATCTTAACAAACCCCGTCCACGTATCTACCTCCACCTCTGTTATTACTACAATATAGCTGTAGGCAGGGTATGCAAACCCCTGCCCTAAGGCCTCATCAAATCTTCCCTTAGGTAGGTGGTAGTAGCCCGTCGCGGATGTCTCAACGCCTCTTGCATAGGCTTCTCGAACTAGGTCTATCCATGAAATACCCTTATCTGGTTCTCTCCTCGAATACACTCTTCCATCTCTAAACACTATGTCGCCTGGATCAACGCCTAGTATTTGACTAGCTAACCACTCCATTCTTTCTCTAATCTTAGCTACTGCAACCTGGACACCAAGGCCTCCTATACCTGTCCCACGGGATGCATGAGTAGCGCCAGTATCGGGTGCATCGGTTGTCGCGAAAACAACTTTGATATAGTCTACTGGTATACCTAGAAGCTCGCTCGCTAATTGAACATGTGATGAGACAGGTGATCCCTGGCCCATCTCAACGATTCCAGTGTAAATTGTTACAGAGCCATCTAACTCGATCTTTACATACGCATTAGACCAGTCGGGGACAGCCCTCGATGTACTTATACCATGCCAAGCGACAGCTACACCAATTCCTTTCTTAAATCTCGGGTTAACTTCATTAACCATGCTATACATTCTTCTCTTATTCCACCAATCAGCTTTTTCAGCTACTTTCCTAAGCGCCTCGCCCACACCCACCGAGTGATCTAGTAATTGATTTGTAATAGTATACGAGCCTTCTCTAAGGACATTTCTAAGTCTAAAATCAACTGGGTCTAAGCCTAGTTTCTCGGCTAGCAAATCCATTTGTCTCTCAACAGCGAATTGAATTGACACGTTTCCAAATCCTCTAAAAGAGCCTTGATACACTTTGTTAGTGTAAACAGCGTATCCATCTACCCTAGCGTTAGGCACTTCGTACGGCCCTGATGCATGCATTGTAGCTCTCCACAGTATAAATGGTGCTCTATTAGCATATGCACCTGTATCATGGATAATCACTACATCTATTGCTTGGAGTTTTCCATTTGAACTAGCACCACTTCTATACTTTATAATCGCTGCTTCTCTCTTGGGATGAATCCTTAGAGATTCTTCTCTACTATACATTAGAAACACAGGTTTTCTCAACAAGTATGCTACAAGGGCAGCTTTTGAGCAAACTAGTGGTCCTTCATCGTCTTTGCCTCCAAAACCACCACCAATATATGGAGCTATAACCTTGACCCTACTCATAGGAACCCCTAGGACTCTAGCTACTATCTTCTGGCCTAGGTGAGGGTATTGAAGTGTTCCAATAACTGTCACTTTCCCCTCTGTATCTGGGAATGCGATTGCCGCCTCTGTTTCTAAATACAAGTGTTCCTGATGATGTAATCTATATTCGTTTTCAACAACCACTTGAGACCTAGAAAAACCCTCTTCTACATCTCCTTTTCTAACTCTCGTTGTATACGCTATGTTAGAGCCCTTCTCCTCGTGTATAAGTATATCTGTCCTACGAAGAGATTCTAATGGATCTAGAAGAGCTGGAAGCTGCTCATACTCTACAAATACCTCCTCAACGGCTTTAAATGCCTTATCATAATCTGAAGCTGCAACAAGCGCGACCACTTCACCTGGGTATCTCACCTTGCTCTCCGCCAGTAAAGGTTGATCTGGAAGAGCGTATCCAACCTGGTTTAAACCTGGGATATCCCTAGCTGTTATAATACCATGAACTCCTGGGATAGATAGTGCTCTTGATAAATCTATTTTTCTAATCCTAGCATGTGGGTATGGACTAAGTACTTGTTTTATAAATAATGCATTCTCAATTAAGTACTCAATATAGTAATCCTCCGTGAACATTGCTTTTCCAATCGCCTTATCTAATGCATCTACTCTAGCCATGCTTTTGCCAACCACGATATAGGACTCTGCTCGAAGCCATTTCTCAACTAGCCTATAAGGGTCCTCCAATAAACCCACCAGATAAGAGACAATAATCATCTCCATTGCTTAACTAGTATAGATATATATTGCAAGATAAAATAGTTAACACGGAAAGGTGCTATATATTGGGAAATATACTTGTAAAAAATGGACTTCTAGTTACACGTAGAGGGATATTCAAGCTCGATATAAAGATCATTGATGGAATAATATCAGAAATCGGAGAAAATATATCAAGAAATGGTGTTGACAATGTTATAGATGCATCTGGATACTATGTATTCCCAGGAGTTATAGATGAACATGTTCACATGAGAGAGCCTGGTTTAGAATACAAAGATGACTTTGAACATGGATCTAGAGCAGCGATAAAAGGTGGAGTTACAACCATTATAGATCATCCTAACACAATTCCACCTGTTGACTCAGCTAGTATAGTATACTCAAAGTCAAAACTTCTAGAGTCAAAGGCCTATGTTGACTTCGCACTATTAGGTGTTCTCCATGACTCAAATATTGATAGATTCGAGGAGATGCTAAATGCAGGTGTTGTCGGATTCAAGGTTTTTATGGGTCCAACAACAGGTAATATACCTCCTCCAAGTGATCAAGGCTTATACGAGATTCTCGATAAGTCAGGTAAGACGAATACAAGAATAATGTTCCACGCGGAAGACAATTCGCTAGTAAGATACTTCACGGAGAAAGCAATGAAAATTGGAACAGACCCAGAACTACATGAAGCAGCTAGACCACCAATAACTGAGGCATATTCCATAGCTAAGATAGCGCTCATAGCTAAGCATACCAAGGGAAAAACACATATAGTTCATGTATCATCAAAAGAGGCCCTTGACGAGATTAAAAAAGCTAGAGAAGAAGGAGTTGACATCACATCCGAGACATGTCCACAATACTTACTTCTCGATAAGGCTGACTACGCTAAATATGGATCTCTAATAAAAGTCAACCCTCCAATTAGAGGTGGAGACCATAGAAAAGCATTACTAGAATCAATCGTATCTGGTTTCATAGATGTCTTAGGATCAGATCATGCTCCTCACACTCCAGAGGAGAAATATAGATCTATTTGGGAAGCATCTGCTGGATTTCCCGGTGTTCAAACATTGTTCCCACTGATACTAGATCTTGCTCTCCGAGGAGTAATACCATTGACGTCTATTCCAAGGCTACTAGCTGAGAGCCCCGCTAAACTATTCAAACTATGGCCATATAAAGGTGCTATATTCCCTGGGTCAAGCGGGGATATTGTAATAGTCGACCCCAGTAGAGATTTCATTATAGATGAGCATTGGCTTGAATACCGATATAAACTAACACCATATCTAAACTGGCGTGTGAGAGGAGAGATTAAATATGTTATTCTAAGAGGAGAGGTTATTGTTGAAAACCATGAAATAACGGGCAGGAGAAGAGGAAAGTGGATTAAACCGATCTTTCACTAGTCTGGTTTAGGAGGTGTCACGTTTACCTGTCCTTGGTATTTACCCTGGTACGGCTTATATACTGGGCTACTTGTACGCAGAAACACTACGTGGAGGAACCGCTGATCTGGGTATACTCTAACTGGGTGAGGACCACCAATTAACTCGATTGTTATGTTTCCCTTGAAACCCGCGTCTATTACCGTTGGTGGTATATATATACCAGCTCTGGCAAAACTACTCCTTAGATTCACTAAGCCTACTAAGTCGTGTGGAAGCTCAACCCACTCGAGAGTCGTGGCTAATACATGTTCGCTAGGCGCTATTACGAAGCCATCGTATCCTAATGCATCTACGCAGTTAAGCACCTCGGGAACATTCATTAACTTCGTGTCAACTATTGTATCGTCTCCGCGGAATCTACAAAACCTATAGCCAAATCTAAGATCCACGCCATTCTCTCTAATAGTATCCTCGTTTAAAGGATCTATGATAAGGAGTTTCTTCTCCAGGTAGACCCTTATATCCCAGTCACTTAGAATCAATTAACCTACACCTCTACTATACTCTGGTTTTCGGATTATTTTTATACAGATTGATTTTTGAACATGCTTTTCTAATACATTGCTTTATCTCACCTCGTGGTCGCTTCTCTGGACATCTCTCTACTGTGAAATCACATCTCTCTTCTAAGTAGTCTACAAGCGAGCATGGATTTTCTCTAATCCTGTTCTCCATGAATACACATCTTGGACCAGTATACTTGAATACTAATGGATGTATCTCCATGAGTTGCTTCCAGATACCCCAGGCAAGCATTCTAATCTCCCACTGTGCCCGGGTACACATCCTGAGAGGAAGGAACACCTCTACTAGCTCTCGCGCATTCATGGACATGATCACTCTGGTCTTAACGGCTTGTGGAAGTAGATAACGTGCATCCTCATAAGATACACCCTTTACTAAGGCCTCATAATACCTCCTCGTCGATTCTAAAAGTATCTTCAAGAGCGCCTTATCCCTCTTTTCCACGATTACTTGTGGTAAAATATAAGCCTCCCCGATAATGTCTAGTAGCGTATCGAAGTCTAGTTGAGACACGGCTAGCTCATCCAGGATGTCAATGTAATATCTATAGTCTTCTCTATATTCGCATCCAATGTGCTCGCATGCTTTCACCAAAAGTCCTCTTAAGTATTTATCACTGTATCTCTGAGATAGCTGGCTATAGCTAGCATGCCTGTGTCTAACTAACTGGTGGCTACATACACGACTACACACTATCTCGAAGATATATAGTGAGTGTTCTAGGGGGCTACCGTGTCCCCTGGTTATCAACTCACGCACCCAGTTCTCTACGTCGTCGTTAGTGTAGTTCTCAACTATATCGACTAGGTCTCTTGGAGACAATGTTGCCTTGGCAGAAGCAGTTATGACCTTTTCAGCTTCTCTAAGCCAGAACAAGAGTCTGACGCTAGGCGAGAATTTAGACATCGAGTCCTACCTCTCTCTATATACAACGCGATCTCGTTTTAACCCATATGTCGCTCCACTCGATCTCGGTGATCTGTTTAATGCTACTACGAGTCGATCAAAGCCTGGAGCCTGCGAATCCAGGTATAGATTTAACGGCTATCTTAGAGAATCCCTTGGATCTAAGGGTCTCTATGAGTTGCTCTATCAGTTTCTCGCTTACACCGAGGTTTTCACTACACCATGCTGTGTCACGAGGCTTTACAAATGGATCCTTAAGCAATGGATTCAACAAGATCAAGGTGTTATCCTTGTCAACAGCTGGTTCTATTTCACCTAGATATCTTGATAAAACATCCGCGGTAATCTTCTTCCATATTGGTATTCTCAGCTCTAGTTTGATACCATACTCTTTCACAAGGCTTAATGATTCTATGAATCTTCTCCAGTAGAGTATAGATAACTCGCGAGTTAAGCCATAAAGCTCTTCTGGCGGTATCTTCAGATCTGTAGCCACATGATCTACTAGTTTTTTCTCGAGCAGGATCCTCAGTGGTCGTGGTACTGTTAGATTAGAGTTAAGACTACGTTTAACACCAAGAGCATCTGCTCCAGTGAACAATTCTTCGAGACCACTATGCTGCAGAAGTGGTTCACCTCCCGTTACATGTATATAATCTACTAGGAATCTACTTGCTTCCAAGTCCTCGAGTATCTTGATAACATCTATTTCTCTGCATAGAGCAGGGTCTTTATCCGCTATTCTCCAGTTGTGGCAGAATGGACATCGAAGATTACAACCACAGGTCCAGATAGTGAATGACACGTATCCATACACATCGACCAGTGAGGTGTTTTTCCAACCAGCAACTAGGAGTTTCAAAGTAAAAACCTGTGTAATAGGATTTAGTTTCTACTATATCTAGTTTAATGGTTGCCTTATCACTTAAGAATCCATGTTCCTGTTTGAGGAGTTTACATGGGGAAATAATGTTTCCTTGTCCAGAATTCTCTTCTTCGCTGTGGATTCCAGTTTCTGAGTGGACGGTAGTATCCAATTATCCTACTCCATATATCAATGTTTTCGCTTCCACATGCTGGGCACGTGGTGTACTGGCCTGTAAAGGTTTTATCACAAGCGTTGCAGTGTGTTATTGCTGGGGTATAACTCCAGTATACGAGATCGGTGTTGATGAGTTTCTTTGTCAGAGATGAAAGCGCTTCTGGCTCAGCCTCCTCGCCTAGGAATATATGCATCATTACACCGCCAGTAAAGTATTTCTGAACTCTCTGCTCTACTTCAACTCGGTCAGGTAACTCCATGTCAGCGTAGTATGGTGCTATGCTCGTAGCGTAAACAGGGTTCTCGGGGTCAGGTAGATACTCAGCTAGCTCGGGGTATCTCTTTAAATCCAGCAAGGCGAGCTTAGGTGAGGCTGACTCACCAGGCACTTCCTCTACGTTCCACGGCACACTCTTCTCTTGCATCCACATCCTAGCAGTGGTTGTAGCGTGCTCAACAATCTTTCTCATTAAATCAGCTGCGCGTAACCAGTCACTACGCGAGCCATCTAACCAGAGCTTAGGCTCAGCTAGGAGAATAGCTGCTGCCTCGGGTAATCCAATTAAGCCAATAGTGTTAAAGTGGAATGCAGGGAACTCCGGCATGTATTCTGATATCATCGCGTAGAAGTTCGGATAGTTCTTCATTATAGTGGTGTAGCGGTTTCTAAACCATTCACATGCCTCCCTAGTTAGCTTGAGCACCTGGTTGTATAGCTCCCAGAACCTAGACTCCTCTTTCCTTGCTTCTAGGGCTAGTCTTGGAAGGTTCACGTCTACTACGTTGATGCTACCAGTTATATCAGGCATAGCCCATAGACCGCCAAATCTCTGCCTCTCCAGGGTTTTCCAGTATTGCTCGCTGACCTCCTCGAGGTCTTTCCTCAAGCTTAGAGTAAACTTAGAGTTCCTATAAGCTTCAATTAATTCTTTACGGTCAATGGAGATCCTACAACACATTGCGAATGCTCCATCCGGATCCACTATCCTCGTGTTCAACCAGTAGAAGCTACCTCTCCTAGCCGCTGTCCTGAACACTGCGTCGTGTATCTCAGGGTCTTCCCATATCCACTTGGCTGTGACCATTAGGGTTGGAATAGGGAAAGTGAAAGGTTGCCCAACGCTGTCACCCTCGTGGTATAGTTCGATAAGGGTCTTGAGGAATAGCTTGGCTTCATCCTCGTAGGCACCAAGAGGTTCAACCTCTACTCCTCCATAGATTGCTCTATCTCCCTCAAGCATCTTCCTAGGAGCATCCATGGTGATAGTGAAGTTCGTGAAAGGTGTCTGTAAGCCTATCCTAGTCGGGTAGTTTAGGTTGTAGAGTAGTCTTTGCACTTGTTGCTTTACTTGTCTCTGTGTTAGCTTATCGTTTCTTATGAATGGCCCTGCATACCATTCAACGCTTGACAGTGCCTGTGCACCCGTGAAGTAGTGTTGCATTGTGATAAGGTAGTTGGCTATGTGATCTACTAGTGTATCAAAGTGTCTAGAGGGACGAGAGATAATTGTAATTGTTCTAAGACCTTTTTTCAATAACCTCGCGATACTGTGACCAGTACAGTATGGTATATAAACACTATGTGGTAGCTTATGTATATATATAGTTCCATCTATGTGTGCTTTCAGTAGATACTGTGGAATTAAGCTATAAGCATCTCTCTCAACGTACTTATCTAGCAACCAGGCGAAGAAGCTACTAGGACCTTGATACCTATTAGCGTTCTCATTAACATCAAGACGATTCCAACTAGCATATTCTAGGAGCGGGTCCTTATACTGGGCTATGGCTTCGTCTTGAATACCCATATTTACACCTCTAGAAGAGTATTCTCAATGAACTGTATTAAAAGCATCTTTTACATGAGCAGTTCACATAGTGATAGTTGAGTATTTAAAGAGACTTCATAGTTCTATAATCCCAAGTAGTCTCTCAGCTGATGATAATATACGTGAAACCACTATATGTGTTGATAATGGCTCACTATAAATAGAGTAACAGTGGGTAGTTTGATCTAATGTCTCTTTTTCAAAGTCCCCATGTGGGAAAGCACCAACACCAATTGCCATGTTCTCAGCTAGTGCTTGCTCAGTGACCTTGTAAAGAGGGAGATAACTACACTTCTCGTTTAATAAAATTAATCCATTTACCTCTATTTGCTCAAGTAAGTTACTTAGTTTCATTGTCTTAATATAGATAAGGGGTTTATCGCCTCCAGGTGGAACACTACCTGTTTCAAATAATTGCTCCATTAAACCAACAAATCTATTATAGTTCCTGGGTATTCTTGTTGCTGGTTCAATGAACAATACATGCCCCTCAATAGTGTGAACATATACTCTTAGTAGACCTCTCTTGGAGATGGGGCTCTCTAGTGCCTCTAGGAGACTTACATGTACAATATCTGGCCTACCACGTTTCTCTACTTTATCTAGTTTTCTCATAGCGTGGTAATGTAAGCTAATATCAAGTATTATTGATGTAGGTTTCTTTCCTCGCCTAGCTGCTGTTTTGACAATTGCTGGGTGATGAGATATCGACAACGGCACTGTTTCAAGTGAGGCTTCGAGTAGTAGTAGACTAAGCTTGTTTTTCACTTACCACCACCCTGATAATTCATCTTATTGTAAATGTAATAAGGAGAATTATGAATATATCAAATAAAGCACCTTGCCTCAATATGTTTCCATGTATATCTCAAAGTGGAGGTATGTAATGAATAATCGTAGAGTCTTACTACGTGATATTGCACGAGAAAGGATCAATATCTTATTTAGCATGGCTATAGAGAAGACTAGAAATGGAGATTTCGAACTTGCTAGGAGGTATGTAGAGATAGCAATTAGAGTAGCGAGTAAAGCTGGTGTTAAGCTACCCAAAAAGTATAAGAGGAGTTATTGTAGAAAATGCTATGTGCCGTTAATACCAGGGTACACTCTTACTATCCGGGTTAAAAACGTGGGAAAACACACTAGAGTTACATATAGGTGTCTTAAATGCGGATGGGTAAGAAGATTCGTAGTAAAGAAATCAAAGAGAGAGTGAAAGAGAGATTAAGAGGAAAAGTTGATCTACAACTAGGAAAAAACGGGTTAACAAGTGGCTTTATAAATGAAGTTAAAAGCAGATTAGAGAAGCATAAGGTTGTTAAGCTAAGAGTCTTGAAATCATTTAGAGCAACTTATACAGGAAGCATAGATGAACTAGCAACTCTACTTGCCAATGAAACTGGTTCACGAGTATATGAAGTAAGGGGCTTTACAATCACACTTATAAAGGAAAAATAAACTATGTTGATTAGGTATTACATAACACTGGTGTTTAGTAAATGGTTACAGCACTTGAAGTACCAGCTAATAGGTTGATTGAAAAACTAGCTCTATATATTAGGGAAAACATACCCGAGATCAAGCCGCCTAGTTGGGCTAGGTATTCAAAAACAGGCTGTTTTAAGGAAAAACCACCAGAGAACCAAGACTGGTGGTATATTAGAGCTGCTAGTTTACTTAGAAAGCTCTACAAAGCTAGTGGACCAGTTGGGATAAGTGTTCTAAGAAGAGAGTATGGAGGAAGGAAAAGACGTGGTAGTAGACCAGAGAGAACGATAAGAGCACCTGGTAATGCTATTCGAAAAATACTACAGCAACTAGAGCAAGCTCAACTAGTTCGTAAGACAAAGCGGGGAAGGGTGTTGACACCTCAAGGACGTGCACTATTAGATAGAATAGCTATTGAAATAGCATCAGAGCTCGTGGTGAATAACCCAGAGATAATTAAATACCTATCACCATCGCTTAGATCCGATTTACATACTTCACAGAGTGGTGGTTTATGAGCGATGAATACACAGGATACGATGAAGAACTAGAGTCCATAAGAATGCGTAAACTAGCCGAGTTAAGAAGAAAAATGGAAGAGGAGAGAGAAAGAAGAGCTAGGATCGAAGCTATACTTAGACAAATACTAACACCAGAAGCTAGAGAGAGACTAAGTAATCTCAGACTTGTCAAGCCAGAGCTTGCCACGGCCTTGGAGGAGCAGTTAATTATGCTTGCACAAAGCGGGAAAGTTAAAATTCCAATCACAGATGATTTTTTAAAGAAGCTACTCTCAGAACTATATGAGCAAACACGTCGCGAGACAAAGATAACATTCAAGAGAAAATAGGTGGTTTCAATGGCTAGAGCTAAACACGTAGCTAGGAAACTAAGACTCGCAGCTGCACACAATAGTAATAAGCCGATACCTATATGGGTAACTATGAAAACAAGACTAAGAGTTAGAAGAGGTTTTAGACTTAGACACTGGAGGAGAAGTAAGCTCAAGAATATCTAGAGGTGTGTATGTATGAGTGAACAACGAGAAGTTGAGAAAAGCATTCACATTATACCATTGAAACGTGTTTACTTTGGACGTAGAGCCAATAGAGCTGATAGAGCAATTAGATTGATTAAGAAATACATACATAGACACTTCAAGGAAGCAGATAAAGTAGTGGTTGACCAAGCTGTTAACAACTACGTATGGTCTAGAGGGAGGTTTAAACCTCCTCGAAGAATCATAGTCGAGGTTAGATTTAACAAGGAAGAAAAAATAGCAAAGGTTCTCCTACTACGACCACGTAAGACTCAGATATCTAAGTGACAGGTGTTTAAATGGTTGAGATATCCAGAATGAGCTTTTTCGGTAATCCAAATATTGGTATATATGCTTTTGTCAATGATAAAGTGCTTATATATCCACCTGGCATTGGGAAGGACGATATAGAAGAAATTAATAGTGTTCTAAGAGCAAACCCCATAGAGATGAAGATTGCGGGTACAATATTAAACGGGGTATTCCTAGCTGGAAATAATACTGCAATATTGATACCCCATATCATCTTTGATCACGAGCTAGAGGAGCTTAGGAAATCAATAAGAGAACTAGGTATAGATATTGAACTAGTAGTACTAGAGAGTAAATACACTGCTCTAGGTAATCTAGTACTATGTAATAGCTATGGATGCTTAGCTAGCCCATTAATAGAGGACAAGGAGATTAAAAAAGTAGAAAATATTATTGGTGTAGAGGTTTATAAAACAAGACTTGTAAACCTAGATATACCTGGAAGCATCGCGGTTGTGAATGATAAAGGAGGAGTGATTCATCCGGATTCTAGCGATGATGATTTAAAAACAATAAAGAATATTTTGAAAATAGATGTAGAGCATTCAACCGTGAACGGCGGAGTACCTTACGTTAAAAGCGGTTTATTAGCTAATAACAGAGGTGTTGTAGTAGGTGGGGGAACCACTGGTCCCGAAGTATTGAGAATTAAAACTGGATTTGAAGGTGGTGTCAAATGACTAGTGAGGTAAAAATCTACAAGATCACGGGTTACATGTTGATAAGTCATAATAGACTACCAACTAGGCAGAGGTTTACACTAGAAATCAGAGCTTTAAATGAAAAAGACGCTGTAGAGAAAGTCTACTCGATTTTAGGAAGTAGACATAAGCTGAAGAGATCGCATATTGATATCGTAGATATAAAGATCATCTCCCCCGAGGAGATTACCAGGTCCGAGCTCCTTAGATTAATCGAGACAACGAGGATTGTAAAGTAATGGGCATGGATAATCCACAGAAACAACCAGAGAAAAGAGTTATATACCTAGATGAGTTACTAGCAAGAGTTAGTGAGCTAAAAGAACACATTGAATTAGTTGATTCAACACTAAACACCTATCTAAATCACTATAGAGAACTCCAGTTATCTATTGAAACAATTAAGACGCTTTCTGATAGACAAGAAGAAGGCTATATCATTATTGATAGACTATCAAGTATAATGATACCAGCTATTGTAAAAGAGAGTTGGCATAGCAATCTACTAGTAAACCTAGGGTTGGGATATTATGTGAAAACTACAAGGGATAAAGCAATAGAGCTTCTCTCGAGAAGACAACAAGAGATCGAGAAAGCAATCAACAATCTCCAAGCTCAGCGAAAAGCACTAGCAGAAGAATATCTTGGATTACAGAGATTAGTGAGTCAAATAATGGAGGCACAGCAGCGAAAACAAAGTGAGTAGGAATTGTTATTTAAATTAAGAGATTTATTTAAAAAATTTATTGATACTACTTCTTCTATTCTCGTCTCGAAGGAGAAGTTGGTTTCAAGTATTGAAGAGTTTAAGCTAGAGTTGATCAGTAGAGATGTGGCTTTCGAAGTAGCAGAAAACGTTGCTAATAGACTATTGGATATGGTTGAAAACAAGGAGATAAGAAATAAGCATCACTTGGTAAATGCTTTAAGAAGTATATTGCTAAGTTACTTTGAAGAAGCGGGGTCTATCGGTCTTATTGAGCTAGCTACGAGTAGAAGACCTTTTAAAATGTTATTTCTAGGAGTTAATGGCGTTGGGAAAACAACAACCATTGCAAAAGTAGCAGTGTATTTCAAAGACAATGGATTCAGACCACTAATGGTCGCAGCTGATACATTTAGAGCTGCTGCACAAGAACAGTTGAAAAAGCACTCAGAGAGAACACGTATACCTGTATTTATGGGTAAGTATGGGGCTGATCCAGCTTCAGTAGCTTATGATAGTATTCAATACGCTTTTTCCAAGGGATTTGACGTCTTATTAATCGATACAGCGGGTAGAATGCATACTGATATAGATCTAGTTAATGAGTTGAAAAAAGTCGTAAGAGTTGTGAAGCCGGATATAAAGATACTAGTTGTAGATGCCTTAACAGGTAATGACGCAGTTGAGCAGTCTAGATTTTTCCATGAAGCAATAGGAATAGATGGATTCATAGTTACAAAGTTCGATGCATACGAAGAGGGCGGGGTGCCTATATCGCTTGTTTATGTATTAAAGAAACCAATTATTTTCATTGGCACTGGGCAGGATTATATAGATTTAAAGCCTTTTAATCCCTTAGAATACCTAGATAAAGTGCTTCCATATGAAGATTAGGTGTTTAACTTGAACTTAAGGGAATTGATAGATTCATGGAAGAAAATATTACAAATTTCCAGTAAGCCTGATAGAAATGAATACACAAACATATTGAAGATTACGCTTATAGGTTTAATCTTAGTTGGGTTTATAGCTTTTGTTATTAGATTAGTGTTCTATACATTGCTATTCCCATATACTGGCTGATAAACCATGAGTACAGGGATATCAACAAGTGAAATATACGCTGTGAGAACAACATCTGGAAGAGAACTAGATGTAGCATTCATAGTTGAGAGAAGAATATATGAAAAAATCAATAAAGGCGAGGAAACAGGGGTCTCGAGTATTTTAGTAGCCCCGGGTGTAAGGGGATTTGTATTTATAGAAACACGGAAACCACAAGAGTTACCAAACCTACTATCAAATATCAAATACGCTTCTACTCAGAGATTACTAAAAGTCTCTTTAGACGAATTATTAAACATGATTAAACCCAAGGCGTTACTAGAAGAGGTCAACGTGGGAGATGAAGTTGAAATAACTCGTGGACCATTCCGTGGAATGCGTGCCAAGGTTGTCTCAATAGATAAAAGCAAAAATACCCTTACAGTTAATCTATTAGAGGCTGCTTTTTCAATACCTATAACAATACCAATTAACTATGTTAGAAAGAAAGGTGTATAGGTATGGTTAAGAAAACACTTAGATTCGTAGTTGAAGGTGGTAAAGCAACTCCAGGTCCACCCATAGGACCAACTCTTTCACCATACAAAGTTAACGTAGTGGAAGTAGTTAATGAGATAAATAATGCAACAAAGGAATATGAGGGATTACCTATCCCAGTCGAGGTTACAATAGATACTGATACACGTAAGTTCGAGGTAAAAGTGGGTATACCAACAACAACCGCATTACTCATTAAAGCTGCAGGTTCAAAAGAGCTAACGGGAGACCCTGCACATAAGAAAATTGGAAACATCTCACTGGAAGATATCATTAAAATAGCTATTTTAAAGAAAGAGCAGTTATCAGCTAAGGCTCTTAAAGCAGCTGTCAAGACTATCCTTGGATCTGCTCGTTCAATAGGTGTAACCGTTGAGGGAAAAGATCCACTTGAGATCTCGAAATTAATCGATCAAGGATACTACGACGACGTGCTTACTAGATACCAGGAGGAATGGGAGAGGTCGGGGTGATATAGATGTCTCTACCTAGTAAGGAAACATTAGCTAACTACATAGAGAAAGCATTAGAGCGAGGTAAGGGTAGAAACTTTAAGCAAAGCGTTGATCTAACAATAGTGTTAAAAGATATTGACCTAAAATCACAGCAGTTGAAAATACGTGAAGTAGTTAATTTACCTAGAGGTAGAGGAAAAGAGGCCAGAGTATGCCTAGTAGGAGACCCCGAGATCGTTGAGGTAGCTAAGGAAGCGGGTGTTCAAAGAGTAATACTAAGCACAGAACTACGAGATATTAATAAGAAACAAGCTAAGAAAATAGCTTCAGAGTGCGACTGGATCTTAGTTAAGCCGGATCTCATGGGATTAGTAGGTAGGGTCCTGGGTCCAGCGCTGGGCCCTAGAGGTAAAGTACCGGTCTCAATGCCTTCGAGTGGATCACTAAAAGCAATTGTATCTAGGTATAAGAACAGCGTGATGGTTAGAATAAAGGATCAGCCTGTATTAATGACAATGATCGGTACTGAAGATATGAATCCAGAGGATCTCGCGGATAACGCCTTAGCTGTTTTAACCGCAATAGAGAGTAAGTTACCAGCTAGGTATGGAAATATCGAGAAATTAGTGTTTAAAACTACTATGGGTATACCGGTTGAGGTGGAGTTGAAATAGAGGTGTTTATAGATGAGTATTATTAGTATCAAACCACGTAAAATACCTGCTTGGAAACAGAAGCTAGCAGATGAAATAATAAAATTATCAAAGGAGTACTCTACGTTCCTAGTAGTTGATCTTACAGGTATACCAGCTAAGCATATACAAATGCTTAGGAAGAAACTAGATAAGAAAGCTATTTCAAAGGTTGTAAAACCAAAGGTAGCTTTGAAAGCTTTTGAAAAAATCGGTCTCCCAGTTAAAGACATGGAACAATACATGACAGGACAAATAATGCTAATTTTCACTAATATGAATGTATTCGAAGTAGCAGATATTGTTCAAAACTTCGTCACAAGAGACTATTTCGCACCAGGAGAAATAACAGATAAAGAAATAGTTATACCTGAGGGTAATACAGGATTACCCGCTGGGCCAATACTAAGTACTTTTGGAAGGCTGAAAATACCTACTAAGGTTCAAGGCAATGTTGTATATGTCGCTAAGGATACCGTTGTTGCTAAACCAGGAGATGTTATATCTCCTGATCTAGCTGCATTGCTTCAAAAGCTTGGAATGGCTTTAAAAGAGATTAAAGCTAAGGTTAAATGTGGACGTGACGGAAACTTAATGATCCCCGGTGATAAGTTAAAACTAAACATCAAGGAATACGAAGATCTTCTAGCGCTAGCTGCTAGTGATGGTTTGAAACTAGCCGTGGAGCTGGTTATACCGGAACCTCATGTCTTGCAGATAGTTTTAGTCAAGGCATATAAACAAGCTCTTACATTAGCGGTTGAATCGGCATTCATAACACTAGAGACCGTAGAGCTTGTTCTCTGGACAGCGCAGTCAAAGGCGTTGGCATTAGCAGCGGAGTTATCAAAAATTGTCCCTGAACTAGGATTAGATATAAAGATACCTGTGCAAGCAGCCACTGTGACAGCTGAGCAGCCAAAAGAGGAGAAGAAAGAAGAAAAGAAAGAAGAATCAAAAGAACTAAGCGAAGAAGCATTAGCAGAAGGATTCGCAGCACTATTCGGATAAGAGAATCTCCACCACGCGGAGTATTTAAAAACCTTTTAATACATCTTAACCTAGAGGCTTGGATAAAGAGGTGATGCATATAGAGTACGTGTATGCAACATTATTGCTTTACAAGGCAGGTAAGGAGATAAACGAGGAGAATCTAAAGAGGGTTCTTGAAGCAGCTGGTATAGAGATTGACGAAGTCAGAGTGAAATCCCTTGTTGCCGCTGTAAAAAACATAGATATAACAAAGGTCCTTGAACAAGCCCTTGTAGCACCAGTAACAGCTGCACCTGTGCAAGCAGCCACTGTGACAGCTGAGCAGCCAAAAGAGGAGAAGAAAGAAGAAAAGAAAGAAGAATCAAAAGAACTAAGCGAAGAAGCATTAGCAGAAGGATTCGCAGCACTATTCGGATAAGAGAGTTTTTCAGATGCTATTTGCTTACAAAATAAACCATTAGTTTTATAGAAACATATCTATCATGCTTTCTAGTTATTTTATAACTACTTATCCATATATTGTTAACTGATATTAGCTTGGTGTTTCATGTGAATGCTGAGGTTAGCTATGAATACCTGAGTAAGCAATATGGATATAGGAGATACAAGTGTAAGATATGTGGAGAGTATTTCTGGAGTCGTATACCTAGAGAGACGTGTCCGGATAGGCCTTGCAGTAAATATGAGTTTCTAGTTAAGAACTATAGTAGGGTAAAGGCTCTTAGCATAAGCGAGGCTCGGTCAAGATTTATCGAGTTCTTGGAAAGAAAAGGGCATGGAGTCATTGATCCATACCCAGTTCTAGCAAAGTGGAGAAACGATCTCTACTTAACAATAGCATCAATTGTTGTGTTCCAGCCAGAGGCGACGGATGGTTTAATAGATCCACCCTACAACCCACTAGTTATCATCCAACCCTCTATTAGGTTAACTGATATAGATAATGTGGGTTTAACATTTGGTAGACACCTTTCAAGCTTCGAAATGGGTGGAATGCATGCTTTTAACAAGAAAGACAAGTTCATATACTGGTCAGATAGGATATTTGATAACACCATAGAGTTCTTCACTAATGAATTAGGCGTAGATCTAGATGACCTAGTCTTCAAGGAAGGATGGTGGGAGGGCGGCGGCAATGCTGGTCCAGCACCCGAGGTATTAATCGACGGAATGGAGGTAGCAACTCTAGTTCACATGGCTTACAAAGTCCTGAATGGTAAGTATGAGCCTAATCCCACTCTTGTAGTTGATTGTGGATATGGAATCGAGAGAATTGCTTGGTTTACTCAGAGAACACCAACAGGATTCCATGCAATATATGGGAAACTAGTTAATGAATATATGGATTATCTTGGAGTAGAAGAGCCTCCACCCGAGACACTTAAAGAGATCGTGTATTTACTAAGTGATAAAGAGATAGCTGGAGTAGAAGATTTTGCAAATCAGATAGAAAAAGCAGGATTCAAAGAATACGTCAAGAAGATCATTGACTCTGTATACGTATATAGCATACTAGACCATGTTCGAACTATCTCTCTTATGTTATCAGATGGTATTGTTCCATCTAATACTGGTGAAGGCTACTTAGCTAGACTAGTTATAAGAAGGCTACTTAGAAACCTCATTAAACTAGGGATCGATTACCATAAGCTACTTGATACCTTGCTACTACTTGTTGATAAACAAGTAAATTACTGGAGAAGCGACTATGTCTATGGCAAGTTCGCCTTGCACAAGGACTACATAGTGGATACACTAACAGTAGAGACAAATAAATTCATTAGCACCGTTTTAAAGGGTGTTGAAGTAGTAGATAGGATCATTAAAAAGAAGAAAACACTAACAGTTGATGATCTAGTGGAGCTATATGATTCGCATGGGATCCCCCCTGAGTTTATAGCTGAGCGTGCTGCTCAATATGGTGTAATAATAGATGTTCCAAGAGACTTTTACTCTATGATAGCATCACGACATTCATCCCCCAGAGTCTTCGCTAAGATCAAGGAACATGAATTACCAGATGAGGTCGTTAAATGGGCTCTTGAATATCCCGAGACAAGAAGATTATTTCATGAGAATCCATATTTGACTTCAACCGAGGCAACAGTGCTTGGGGTAAAAGGACAATATTTGATATTGAATCAAACTATTTCATATCCATGGGCAGGTGGTCAAGACCACGATGAAGGCATTATAGTTCACGGGCTGGATACTTATAGGATTATATACGTGGGTAAAGTAGGTGATGTAATAATACATGTGCTGGATCGCCCCCCGAATCTAAAGCCGGGAAGTAGTGTTCGTGTTGAAATAAACTGGGATAGAAGATATAGGCTAATGAGACATCACACTGCAACACACGTTATCCTAGCTGCAGCGAGAAAAGTTCTAGGCAACCATGTATGGCAGGCTGGCGCCGAGAAAACAGTTGAAAAAGCTCGCCTAGATATAACTCATCACAAGGCATTAACCACTGATCTAGTCAAAGAGATTGAAAAAGTAGCTAATAATATAGTAAACGAGAGAATAGACTTGAGATTTAAATATATCGATAGATTCAATGCCGAAAAAATATACGGCACAAGCATTCATCAAGGCGGAGCAATACACTCCCAAACACTTAGAATTGTTGAAATACCAGGCTGGGATGCACAAGCATGCTTCGGGACACATCTATACAACACAGCTGAGGTTGGTGGTATTAAAATCATAAATCATGAGAGAATTCAAGATGGTGTTATAAGATTAGAGTTTATATCAGGACCTCGTCTCGTTGATTATATAGCTGAGTTAGAGGATCAAAGAGCACGTGCACTCTCAATTATCAATACAAAAGACCAAGACCTTGTCTCCGCCGTTAAGAAACTCCATGGCGAGTACCAAGAACAATTGAATTTACTTAACATCTACAGAGATCTCGTGGAAAAAGAATTACTTAATAAAGCACTTAGAGAGAAGTTAGATCTATGTGGAATAGATGTTTCAATAATCGAGTTACCAGCACTTGACAGTAAACTAATAGATCGACTAGTAGACGAGCTAGTATTCAAACGGGGTATTCTAAGTGTGATACTCGTTGAAAACAACATAGAGTTATCAATTAATCCAAGTAAAGCAAAAGATCATAATATCGATTTGAGACGAGTAGTGGAGCTCTTATCTCCCCTCAATGTCAAAGGAGGTGGTAAACCAGACCATGTCATAGTAAAAACACCAAAGGTAATAAGCAAGGACCTATTGGTAAATGCCCTTAGAGATACACTATGCATTAAATAGATCTATTTTGAGTTTTCCTAGTAAACATACATAGAGTAGAATTACAGTTGAAACGATGCGGGCCCGCCGGGATTCGAACCCGGGTCCTCCGGCTATCTACGCAACCGGCCTGCTTAGAAGGCCGGCGCCCTATCCTGGCTAGGCGACGGGCCCACTGTGTTATCATATGTGTGGTTTTAGAAATTTATATTTTTAACTTTATATACTCTCCATTATGCTCTTTCTCGTTGCTACGAATATATTCTACCGAGTGAATTTATAAGATTAAATATCGCTAAAATGTATCATTGTAATATATTTATTTGGTGGTGTTTTGGCTAAGTTTAATATTTTAATAGCTGGTGGCGGAGATACTGCTGAGTTATTACTTAAAGATGGAGTTATACGCGAAATTATTGACCAGGTAGTTATAGTCGAGTCTAGCCCTGGAAGAAAACCTGCCTTAGAGAGACTTGGAGATATCCTTGTTATTGAGGGAGATGCTGCTAATACATCAATATATGAGCATCTTAACATGAAAGAGATCGATATAGTTCTCGCTCTGACTAATAGAGATGAGACAAACTTTCTAGTTTTAGCTATCGCCACTCAATATGGTATCCCTATTCGAATAGGGGTTTTCAAAGATGAGAAAATAGCAGAGATCGTGAACAGGCTTAAACTTGGAATACCAATTGTTAAGCCAGCTATTACTGCCGGGGTTATAAAGCAAATGATGACGTCGCTTACAACTCCACAAATAGTTTCACAGGTTCCAACAGGAGAGTATAAGTTATACTTTGTCACTATCAAGGAAGATGATTTAGCTGCTTACACAAGGCTTGAAGAACTACACTTAGAGGAAGATAACTGCTTTATATTAATGGTATTTAATGGAAAAGAACTAATACCACCTACCCAGGACCTGGAGCTTGTCCCGGGATATACATTGTTTATACTATCTCAAGATGAGAAATTTCTAGCAAAGATTAAGGGTGTTACTACTACTAGCTAGTATATCCTCTTATATCAAAAAAGGTTATTTCATCAATATATGCATGTACCCATGTACCGTAATCCAACTTATTGCTCGCTGTTTTTAAAACCACTGGTATGTAGTTTTCTAGTCTAGCTACCCATGTATTAGACTTCTCTGTTACATAGCATCTAACCGTTCTGTGCAAGTATTTCTGTCTAGCTCTTAATCCAACCTCCTCTACGACCTCTAGTGCTTTTTTAACACGTTCTTTCTTAATCCGCGTGTTTAAAGAAGGCATTGAAGCAGAGAGAGTTAAAGGCCTAATGCTGTATCCCGCTAAGTGTACTCTCTCAAACTCTAGTTCTCTAATAATCTTTAATGTTTGCTCAAAGTCGTCTTCATCCTCGCCTGGATGTCCAACTATTATATCAGTAGCAATACTAACATCAGGTATTTTCTTCTTCATCTCTTTTATAACATATCTATATTCATCAACAGTGTATCTCCTATTCATTACCTTGAGCATCTTATCGCTACCTGATTGAAGTGGTATATGGAAGAACTTGTATATACTTGGTGAGCTTGCTACTACGTCAACTAGCTCATCAAGCATTTCACTCATGTGCTCTGGGTTTATCATACCAATTCTTAGCATATAATTTCCCTTAACACTCTCGATGATTCTTGAGAGAAGTTGAGGCAGTTTTCGCTTCCTATACAAGTCTACTCCATATGTACCTAGATCCATTCCAGTTAACTCTATCTCGACTGCTCCTCTCTTTACTGCTTCTTTAACACTGTTCACGATAGCTTCGATACTGTGACTTACTAGCTCTCTTCTTGCATGTTTTGTTATGCAGAAACTACAATTGCTTAGACAACCTTCCTGTATCGGTATCTGAACAATGCGTGAATTAAGATGTACTCCTATTAAATCCCTCGGTCTTCTACCATTAACTAAGATAACTCTCGAAGATAACTCAACTGGAATTTCTATCTTATAGGCGTTCTGGGGAGATACTAAGGAGGCGAATGGAGTAACTATGTTTATCGTGTATGGGTGAGTCTTAGCCATACATCCTGCTACCACTAGCTTCTTACTAGTTTTCACGCAATAGTGTCCTAGTTCCTTAATTCTACTGATCATTTTAAGCTCTGTGTCTTGTCTAACTATACATGTGTTAATTATAACTACATCGGCGAGATCAACATTATCTACTATCTCGTGTCCTCGAGATACTAAAATATGCTTCATCAATGCCTCATCACTTCTATTTAGCGCGCAACCATATGTCTCAATGTATACCTTGACCATGGCTTTGAATGTCCCTATCTTATAGTCGTGTTACTTTGTTAATATAATAGTCCCTTATTAGTTAGATATTATGAAGTATACATATAGGTGCTTTCATCGATGAGTATACGTGGATATAAATATATCGAGCTACTAGATCGTGCATTTGAAAAACTAGCTGGTAGAAAGGGAAGCGGGGAAGTTTTTGAAATACCAAAAGCAACTGTGCTGGTGATTGGTGGCAAGACAATTATACAAAACTTCAGAGATATTGCTCACTTAATAAACAGAGACGAGGAATTACTAAAAAGATACTTTATGAAAGAACTCAATGTACCTGGTTCTATAAATGAAGCTGGGCAATTAGAGCTTAGAGGAAAATTTAACGCCTTGGCAATTAATCAACTACTGGAGAGATTTGTCCAGAAATATGTTAAATGCTCAACATGTAGCTCAGCTCATACAAAGCTATCAAAGAAAGGCAAGGTATTTGTCTTAAAATGCGAAGCATGTGGTGCCGAGACAACGTTTCAAGCGCTCTAGTGATATGAATGCCTAATGATGATAAAGTATATATAAAGATATACGAGTTTGAAAATGAAACAATTATCGCAGCATGCGACCCAGAGGTGTTAGACAAGATCCTGGTGGATCTATCTCGCAAGATAAGGTTTCACGTAGATCCAAACTACTTCAAAGGCGATCTAAGAGATATACAATACCTTCTAGATCACTTGAAAATAGCTTCAAATGCAACACTTGTAGGTAGGAAAGTAGTTGAAGCCGCGTTGCAAGCTGGCTATATACATCCAGAGGCTATACTCCACGTTGAAGATGTCCCTATAGCGTTGTTTACAAGGGTTTAGAGCTTGTGGTTTTGTATAAGATGCGGTAAAGAGATGCCGCGATCAGAGCTAATAAGGGGATACTGCCCAGATTGCTTTATTAAATATGTCAATGTATTTAAAAAGACACCTGATTACAAGCTTGTAAAGTGCCCTGTTTGCTCCTCATGGTATCATAAGGGGGAATGGTATCCCCTAACACTTGACATAGATGCCGTAGAGCACGTTATCAGGAGTGAGCTTGTTAAATACCTTATAGATGGTGTTAAATTAGAAGACATGGAAATAGATAGTTATAACTACATTGATCAATCAAATATCAAGGTAAGGATTAAACTCGCTCTAGTAGTCGATGAGAAACCCGTATCTCTATCACAAGAATATAGTGTTAGAGTAGAATATAACAAGTGCCCTAAATGTGTCTCAAGAACAATAGGTAAGTATACTCATCTAGTACAAGTAAGATTCACAAGTAGGAATTATCCACGTGCTATCATAAATGATATCCTATCGCTACTTTCCCTAAACATACATAGAGAATCAATAGTAGATATTAAAGAACTAGAAGAGGGTGTTGATATCGAGCTTGACGATGCAACCACTACAAGGAAGATAATAGAATCACTCTCCAAGAACTACTCTGCTAAGATAACCTCGTCTTTTAAACCAACAAGGTTTGATCCCTCTCAGGGTAAGTGGATTGGAGTTACTACTTATGTCGCACGTATACCTGTTTTTAACGAAGACGAGGTAGTAATATACAGAAATAAACTTGGAATAGTGAGAGCTATTGATAGAGATAAGTTAATAATTGAAATACCGGAACTCGGTGAGCTTAAAGAAATAGATATCAAATCATATTGGAAAAATGAGTTAAAACAACCTCTCAGAGTTGAACAAGAAGTTCTCTATGTAAGGGATATTCATGATACTCAATTAATAATTGAAAACCCAGCTACGAAGGAAACAATAACTCTAAGAGCGATAGATAGATTAAAGAACTTGAAAATAGGTGACCAGATAATATTAATAAAAGCTGATAACATAGAAACAATAGTACCTAGGAAGAAAGGTGGTTAATTGAGTAAGAGAAAGGGCTTAGACGAGGAGAAACATTCAACTATCCCGTTGCCAAGCACAGAGGAAGCTACCATCATATGTGGTGTGATAAGACACCTTGGAGGAGACTTTCTACTTGTAAAGTGCCTAGATGGCTATGATAGAAAAGCAAGAATCCCAGGTAAGATGAGAAAGAAAACCTGGATTATGGAAGGTGATCTTGTTCTCGTGGGGCTATGGGCTCCTAGCTCAGATAAAGGAGACATTATACACAAGTATAGTAGAAACGAGATCAATAAGTTAATAGAGATGAAGATTGTGCCAAAAGAATTTATTGACGCACTAAGTGGAATCATATGAAACAAGATGAGATAGATCGATTGATACGAGAAGCAACAAAAGACTGGGAAGAGAGGATTAAAGATAGGGATTTATTCGAGGTAGTTGACGAGGTTTTCGACCACTCTACTATAATGACTATCATTGAGCTTCGTAGAAGAGGTATTATTCAAAAAGTAAGTGGAGTTATAAGTGCTGGTAAAGAGTCAAAAATTTACCTTGGATATGACAAGCTAGGTAACCCATTAGCTTTGAAAATATATCTTGTTTCATCAGCTGAGTTTAGAAAAAGTATTTATAAATACATTATTGGAGATCCTCGTTTCACTGATCTAAAACTAAAAGACATGAGAGATCTAATATTTGCATGGTCGAGGAAGGAATTTAAAAACCTCGTGAGAATGCATGAAGTAGGAGTTAAGACACCTCGCCCAATAGCTTGCTTGAATAATGTATTAGTAATGGAGTTTCTAGGAGAGGATAGATATAGATACCCCCTATTAGTTGAAGTATTCAGAGAGCTCGACATAGACGAGCTAAATTATATATTTAAACAAATAATTGAGGAGCTTGAAAAAATAGTGTGCTTAGCGAGGCTTGTTCATGGAGATTTCTCTGAGTACAATATCGTTGTAAAACCAGATCTCGACATAGTAGTGATCGATGTGAGCCAGGCTGTTGATATACAACACCCTAATGCATATGAGCTTTTAAAGAGAGATATCGAGAACATATTTAGGTTTTTTATTAAAGAAGCTAAGGTTGAAATCAATAACCAGGAAGATGTAACTAAGAGGGTTTTAACGTGTCTAGAGAAGAGAAAGGAAAGTTTATAATGGGAGTTACCAGGTTATATGAGAAAGTACCTCCCGAGAGGATTGGAGTTCTTTTAGGTCATAATGGAGTCGTGAAGAAAGAAATCGAGGAGAAGACAAGAACTATATTGACTATTGATAGAGATACAGGGACTGTGATCATTGAGCCTGCTTTCCCGGATACAACAGCATTTGAATTAATGAAGGCTCAGAACATTGTGAAAGCAATAGGACATGGATTTAGCCCTGAAAGAGCATTTAGATTGCTCGAAGAAGATCAAATATTAGAGATAGTTGATGTAAGACAATATGTAGGTGATAAACCTAACCATTTAAAACGAGTTCTAGGTAGAGTGATCGGTGAAGAGGGAAAAGCTAGGAAAATACTTGAGGAGTTAACAGGGACATATATATCTATTTACGAACCATACGTGGCTATTATAGGTGACTACGAGACATCGAATATTGCTAAAAAAGCAGTTGAAATGCTTGTCGAGGGAAGAATGCACTCTACTGTCTATAGATATGTGGATCGGGAGATGTTTACGTTAAGAAGAAAGAGAATGACTGAGCTCTGGAGAGAGAAAGAAAAACCCTAGATTCTGAATGAACATGATCAACAATGTTACTTATTAAGGAAACTAAGTAATTTATTAACAAACCCGATGAAGAGAGAACCCGGGTTAGTAAATACCTCTGATAAATATGCTGAGAAGGCCCGCATCATGAGGGGTTAATTAATAAATGACAAAGATTTGAAAATTATACTACGTTTGATACTTTGTAATCACTTCATTCTAATACTCTGTGGACCATCTCTACTTCTACTTGGCTTACACCTGGTATTTGACTTATTAATTGCTCAAGAGGCTCTGTTCCACCCTCTGTCTCCTCTGGCATTGTAATCAATACTCTTAGTGCTTTTAATCCAAATGCTATAGGCTCCTCATCCCATGCTTTTAAACTATATTGCTCTGGTAGTTTACTTTTTATTTCATTAACTAATTGCTCAGTGTTCATTGATACATCTTCCGGTAGAATTCTCATAATAACTGCTACCTTAGCCATCATAACCACCTCATGGACCTCTAAATCCACAATTAGGACATGTATACTCAACAGCTAGTTGTCGACATCTCTTGCATCTCCTTATAACTCCTTTTCCGCAGTTTGGGCAGGGGAACTCGACGCCGTGTTCTCCTGGGGTAAATGGTTTCTTACAGCTTATGCACACAGTCATTATAGCTGTTTCATGTAAACTGGTTTCTCCGCGACTCTCACTACTCGTATTATATCACCTTAAACTATTTATCTAACTAAATGGATACATGTATTAAATTACTTATAAATAACCTAGTGAAACTTATTAAAGGTGTCCTAGTTGAAGCAAGTAATTGTTGTTAGAAGCGACCTTAACATGAGTAGAGGCAAGTTAGCTGTTCAAGTTGCGCATGCCTCTGTAATAGCTGCTTTCGAGGCAAGTAAAAAAGCCCAGGAATGGTTTCATGAATGGTGGATTAGTGGTCAGAAAAAAGTTGTTCTCAGAGTGAACAGTGAGAAAGAGCTACTAGAGATATATGAGAAAGCAAAGATTAATGAATTACCTGTGTCTCTTGTAACCGATGCAGGTCTCACTGAACTACCTCCAGGCACCGTAACAGCTGTTGGAATAGGGCCTGCCCCTGAGGATAGAGTTGATAAGATAACAGGTCACTTAAAAACACTATAGGTTCCAGGACATGCTAATATATCCGCATCCACTGGACTATGTCTCTGGGATCAAATACACTATTACAAATAGACATCTTCCATTAGAGTTTAACTTGAATGCTGAGACATTCCATGTGAGTGAAATAGTGGATCTAAATGAACTAGGATTCAACAAGGAGAGGGGGGAGTATGTTGTCCTAGAGATATACAAGAAGAATATTGAGATGTTTAAAGCTGTTTCAATAGTGTCAAAAGACCTTAATATACCGAGATCTAATTTATTCTTCTACGGCATTAAAGATAAGAATGCTACAACTAGATCATATCTATTCATTAAATCAAAACTAGTGGATCAAGCTTCTCTACCAGTAATAAGAGACAACCTTATAGTAGAGTTAAAGGGATATGTAAAGGTAAAACCACGCGTAAGCCACTATAGAGGTAACAAGTTCAAAGTGCATATTAGCAATACTAGATCAGAGATCATAAATGAGTTGAGAGAGATAGTTGATTATATAAGCATCATAGGACTGCCCTCTTACTACGGATACCAGCGATTTGGATTAAGGAGATATAATACACATGTCCTTGGAAAATATCTCTTACTTGGCAGGGAGGATTATTTCTCATATCAGTTACTTAAATCTCTTTATCCACTTGAAGACGCTAAACCAACGCTTTCAAGGATTACAGGTGACTATGGTAACTTACTATATGAAAAACTATATATTACCTCACCAGTCTCTAAAGCATCGAAAAAGATACTTAAATATCTCAATGAATTGTTCATAGATGCATATGCTAGTTACTTGTATAATTTGCTTCTAAATGCAATTATAGAAACACGTGGACTTCAATCGCTTAATTTCCCTATTCCTATGCCTGGATGCACTGCTCATAGAGATCTCTACCATAATATAGCGGAGTCCGAGGGAGTGGATCCAGTCTTACTAGATAAGTTACCGTGTTTTTATCGAAATGGATTATTTAAGCCACTTAATAATCTCATTTACGAGGATAAGGGATCATTGATCTACGAATTTCAATTAAAGCCTGGTATGTATGCATCTATTGTTTTAAGAGAGATCTTTAAAGATAGATTAAGTATAGAGGAATAACTATTCAAAAACTATTCTTGTTTTTAAGCCACTGATTTTCTCGATTAACTGCTCATATAGTTCCCTATTTTTACCTATAATTCTCCTATCTCTTGCTGAAATCCTTACATTGATTATTTCCTCGCCTGTAGGTAACCATATTTTGTTAAGACCTAGCAATGTAGCTGGGGATATTATCTGCTCTATTAACTTTTTCAAGTCATTAACATACTCTATAACCTTGACTTTTCTATCCATGAGATTTGACAACTCTTTCTCGAGTATATCTATTTCAGATTGATCAAATTCATCTCTAACGAGAACGACTGACTCTTCTCCTATATTGATCGATTTAACATATTCACCTTTTTTCAAAAACTTTAGTTTATTCTCGAGATTAACCAATGCACGTAGTACTTGTATATCGTCCTCCGAGACGATCCCTGCTTCTATTTTTCTCTGGCATGATGAGCAGAAAACACCGCTCTTGACACATACTTTGTCTAATGGATATTTCAATGCGGAAAACACCAAGATTGAAGCTCTCGTATTCTACTAAGATTATAAAGGTTTTTAATACCTTATTGTAAAAATCATTACTTGATGAACTACGGTGGGCCCGTAGCTCAGCTAGGCGGAGCGGCGGGCTCCAGACTCCGCTATGGGTCAAAAGACCATCTGGGATGATCTAAGTCTGGAGGAGTGACCCGTAGGTCGGGGGTTCAAATCCCCCCGGGCCCACTGAAGTAATCTATATTCCTATCGATTCAATAACTGGATAATAGATTAAATAAAGTTATTTAAGCCCATATATAATGCTCCATTATTAGAGGGCCCGTCGTCTAGCCTGGCTAGGACGCCGCCCTGACGAGGCGGAGGTCCGGGGTTCAAATCCCCGCGGGCCCATTAACTAGTCTTTACTAGCTGGTAGGTAAAGTGCAGGTTGAGTTTGATGTTAAAGCAGGTTAGAGTTGTGTTGAAAGTAGAGGAATTACCTAGTGAACTAGAAGACTACGTTGCATTAATAGATCCAGAGATAATAGATAGATCTGGTATAGTGCCCGGGGATCTATTACTCATAGATGGGGAGCATGAAGCAACCGCCATAGCGCAAAAAGGCCTTGAAGAAGATAGAGGCAGGGGTATTATTAGGCTTAGTAAAAGAGTGGTAAAAAACGCTCATATTGATATAGGTGACTTAGTATACGTTGAGAGATTAGAGAGAAGATTTGCTAAGCTAGTTAAACTAGCACCTGTGAACTTCCATGCCCCCGTTGACCAGAACGTAGTGAATAGAATTAAACACTGCATACTATCACATCCTGTTCACGAAGGAAACGAAGTATTCGTTACGATTGAAGGGGTCAAGATACCTTTCAAGGTGGTATCTATTAAGCCTAAAGGACCTGCTATTATAACGGAGGAGACCGAGATAATAGTTTTCGACGAACCTGTTGGTGAAATACCGAGAATCACATTTGAAGATATAGGTGGCCTTGGAGGTGTAATTGAGAAAATAAAGGATATCGTTGAATTACCATTTAGATATCGTAAAATCTTCTCACGGCTAGGCATAGAGCCACCTAAAGGAATACTACTATATGGACCACCAGGATGTGGAAAAACACTACTAGCAAAAGCACTAGCAAATGAGTTAAACGCGCATTTCCTTGTTATCAATGGACCAGAGATCATGAGCAAGTTCTATGGTGAGTCAGAGCAGAGACTAAGAGAGATATTTAAGATAGCTAAGAAGAAATCAAAGAAATATCCCGCTATAATCTTCATAGATGAAATAGATGCAATAGCCCCTAGAAGAGACGAGGTAACAGGTGAGGTTGAGAAGCGCGTAGTGGCTCAATTACTTGCTTTAATGGATGGACTTGAGAGTAGGGGAAACGTAATAGTAATAGCTGCTACAAATAGACCAAACGCTGTAGACCCAGCACTCAGGAGACCGGGTAGATTCGATGTTGAAATAGAAATACCAATACCTGATAAGAAAGGTAGATACGAGATTTTAATGGTGCATACAAGGAGATTAAGAGAGGTGTCACTACTAGCTCCTGATGTAGACCTGGAGAAAATCGCTGAGATGACTCATGGGTTTACAGGGGCAGATCTCGCCGCGTTGGTAAAAGAAGCAACAATGAGAGCAATTAAACGAGTGATCAATAAACATGGAGAACATGACCAAGAAAACTTATTACTAAATATTATTGTTACAAACGAGGACTTTATACATGCTTTTAGAAACATCATTCCTAGTGGTTTAAGAGAGATATACGAAGAAATTCCTGATATTACATGGAGGGATATTGGTGGATTATCAGAGGCAAAGCAGATATTGAGAGAGAACGTGGAGCTACCTCTGAAAAACCCCGAGATATATGAAAAATTCGGTATTAAGCCACCTAAAGGAATACTACTATATGGACCACCAGGATGTGGAAAAACACTACTAGCAAAAGCTGTCGCCAAGGAAAGTAAAGTCAACTTCATCGCGATAAGAGGACCTGAGATATTGAGTAAATGGGTTGGTGAATCAGAGAGAGCTGTTAGAGAGATATTTAAGAAAGCTAGACTATATGCACCTAGTATTGTATTCATAGATGAAATAGATGCGATAGCCCCTATAAGAGGATATGCAAGCGACTCAGGGGTCTCAGAGAGAGTTGTCACACAACTCGTTACAGAGTTAGATGGAATAAAAGAATTAAACAATGTCGTGGTAATAGCAGCCACTAATAGACCTGACCTAGTCGACCCCGCCCTGTTGAGACCTGGTAGATTCGATAAGCTTGTTTACGTCCCACCACCGGATTTTAATGAAAGAGTTGAAATACTTAGAATACATACTCGTTACTTACCGATAGGTCTTGATGTCGATCTACATGAATTGGCAAAGAACACAGAGAATTACAATGGCGCCGATCTCGAGGCTCTTGTGAGAGAAGCATTATTCATAGCACTCAGGGAAAACCTATACATAAAGGCGATTGAGAAAAGACACTTTGTAAAAGCACTTGAGATTATTAAACCGAGTTTAAGTGATGAATTAGTTAAATTCTATATTGATTGGAATGAAAGAATAAGACGCTCTGCTCCAAGACAGGTCTCTAAGCCATCTATATATACATAGGTGATGTAAATGTCTAGGAACCATGAAGTATGGAGAAAAATGCCTTTACATAGAGCAGTATTAGAGATTATTATATCGAAACCTGAGGGGATTACCGAGTCTAAGCTAGTAGAGATATTAAAGAGAGAATACGATATCGAGGTTGCAATCTCCGAACTATATAACGTACTCATGAAATATGAGCTTGCAGGGTTAGTACAGGTTGAATACGTGGGAAAGGAATTTCTTATAAAGCTTACACTGCAAGCTTATCAACAATTTTCATCCCAAGTACATAATAAGGAGGTTTAGACATATAGATTAAAGGGGCTTGAATGGGTGTTGATTTTAAGGACTTAATCCCCGATGACTTGAGAACCCCTATAAAGGACCTTAGATTACTTCGTGGCAAGGTTGTTGCAATAGATGCATACAACGCTCTCTACCAGTTCTTAACTGCAATTAGACAACCTGATGGAACACCATTAATGGATAGTCAAGGTAGAATAACTAGTCATCTCAGTGGATTATACTATAGGACAATAAATCTAGTTGAAAACGGTATTAAACCACTCTACGTATTTGATGGTAAACCACCTGAGTTGAAAGCAAGAGAAATCGAGAAAAGACGTATGATCAAAGAAGACGCCTCCAGGAAATATGAAGAAGCATTAAAAACAGGTGATTTAGAAGCTGCGCGAAGATACGCAGCGATAGCAGCGAAGCTAAGCGATCAAATGGTTGAAGACTCGAAGAAATTACTAGATGCGATGGGGATTCCATGGGTTCAAGCACCGGCTGAAGGCGAAGCACAAGCAGCTTTCATGGTTAAGACGGGGGATGCATATGCATCTGCTTCTCAAGACTATGATAGTCTCTTGTTCGGATCACCTCGTTTAATTAGAAACCTCGCTATAAGCGGTAAGAGAAAGCTACCAAGAAGCGATGAATACATTGAAATATACCCTGAGCTCATGGAACTTGACAAGATTTTGAGAAAGCTTGGAATAAACCATGAGGCATTAGTAGATATTGGTATCCTTATAGGAACAGACTATAATCCAGATGGATTTGAGGGTATAGGTGCAAAGACAGCTTACCAGTATGTTAAGACCTATGGTAGTATTGAGAAAATACCCAAACCGCTATTAAAATCCCCCGTGGAAGTAGATGTTGTGACGATAAAGAAATACTTCTTAAACCCACCGGTTTTAAAAAACTATATATTAGAGTGGAGAGAGCCTGATTTAAACAATATAATTGAAATACTTGTAAAAGAACATGATTTCAGCGAAGAACGAGTAAGAAACGCTTATGATAGATTATTGAAGGCATACAGGGAGCATATTAAGGGGACTCAGCAAGGACTCGCTAAATGGTTTATACGTAAATAGGGCTGTTGATAATTATACTTTAATCTTCCAACCATACTCACCTACTAATGGAACAAATATACATTCTATACCATACCTCTTGTATAGGTTTCCATTTCGTTTATCAATTACTAATAATCTCTGGATATAGAGGTCACCCACAGGTATAACTAGTCTTCCACCATCTGCGAGCTGATCTAGTAATGGTCTTGGAACCTCGGGAGCAGCTGCTGTGACAATAATTCTATCAAATGGTGCTTTACTGGGATACCCAAGTGTTCCATCTCCATAAATAACCTCAACGTAGTTCATATACCCAGCTCTTGTTAGATTACGCCTTGCTTGCTCAACTAGTTCTCTTATTCTCTCAATTGTATATACACGACCTATTCTATTTGGATCCTGCTTAGCAACTATCTCAGCTAAGACTGCTGCTTGATATCCAGACCCTGTGCCGACTTCAAGCACTTTATTACCTGGCTCGGGATCCAACTCGTCTGTCATTATTGCAACCATATGGATAGCGCTTATTGTCTGCCCATGCCCGATTGGGAGAGGTGAATCTATGTATGCATATTCCTTCATATGATCGGGCACGAAAAGCTCTCGTGGAACACTAAGCAACGCTTTTATAACACGTGGGTTCTTCACATAGCCCATTAATACAAGGGACTCTACTACTCTCCTTCTCTGAGTCTCAAAATCCAAATTCTACACCACTATGTTAATTTATTTAGACATCTTAATACTCTAAATTCCATGGATGAGTAAATTGATATGCGTTGAAATCGTTAAAGCAAGAGGACATCCAAATATTAAGGCAACACACTCTACAACACTCGAGATAACAAAAGACCCCGATCTAACTCCACGTGGAGATTGTATCATAGGGGTTAACGCAGATAAATCAGCCATAGATCTCAGCGAGGATTTTAAAAAATGCTTAATACAAGAAGACACTATTTTAATTACTGTAATAGAAGTAAATAAGCTCCGAGACCTTGTTCTCGCCGAAGGTGACCCAAGACTTATACTCAGCGATGAAAACAAGATCATTCTTCGTAAAAGCAATTTCATAGAGCCTGCAACAATTGGTATTAAAGCAAACAAAGCAGCGAGAGATATTAGACGCGACATAGTTGATCTATTGAGGAGTAGAGAAACACTCTTACACGTATATTTCTATGTGTTATCTCTTAATGAGATCACATCGATATATCCCAGCTCTAGGAGCATACTCTAAGATAAGCTTACAAGTAATTACATCCCACTCCTCGAAGACTTCTTTTATTTCATGTTCAATGTCCATGGGGCTTTGAGATAGCTTATACAAGTGTAGAAATCCACCGGGACGTAGGAGTTCGGAGTATATATCTTTAAACTCAATACTCCATAGAGGGAGATCAGCTATTAATCTATCAGCTGACTCCTTGCGTACAATACTCGGTAGCTCTCTAGTATCAAGGTTTAGAGGTATTAAAGTTCCCTTGACTCTTTTTCTATTTAATTCTATGTTTTCTACTAAAAGATCATATGCGACTGGGTTAAGATCATTAGCTATGACTAAGGCGTATTTACTGGTTGCTATGTGTAAAGCGAATCCACCTACACCACTAAATGCATCAATTACGATTTCACCATTTCTAGCGAATTGTGCTATTCTGTGATGCTCCTCGGATAATCTCGGGTTAAAGTACACTTCTCCTAGTTTAACTTTGAACTTTAATCCATGCTCTTTTATAATGATTTCTTTTACATCTTCGCCCCATAGGAGTTTTAATAGTGGTCTTCTATAGTAATCAACTGTCTCCTCCTTGACCCATATAGCCTTTATTCTTGGATAAACTCTTCTGATATTCACCACAAGTTCATTAATATTCCACTTCTCCGTGACTTTTTCTCTAATTATAACTACGTCTCCTAGAACATCTAGTGAAGGTAGCTTTAGACTCGGGAGAGGAGTTCGCGTTGTAGGAGTACATGTTAAAACATTGAATTTACCAATAGATAGCTCGATTACATCATCCGCGTGATTAGTTAATGGTATTATAACTTCTTCGCCGGATCTCTCTATCTTATAATTCTCGTTGATTAATCTTTTTTTCCTAAGTTCTTTGATTGCTTTCTCGGCTATTGATTTATGAACACTAATACATAGAGGCATTATAGAGGCATGTCCCTCTTTTGCATCTATTAATATAAATCCCGAATAGGTGATTAAAAGTAGATGCCTGATAGTATTAGGGGGAAACATGGGGCCTTTCAGCAAAGCTCTTATAATCTACAAACCCGTCGAGAAGTGCTTTACTCTAGCTAGTGAGTCTACTGTGTATTTAAGGTCTCATGGAGTAAACGTACTTGCTTTAACTGTAGATGATTTATCGCATACTTATGGTTTAAAAACAATTGAATCAGATATCGACCTAGTGATCAGTATAGGTGGTGATGGAACATTTATAAGAGCATCTAAGCTTCTTCTAAAGCCTCTAATTTTACCATATCCCTGTGGAAGGAGAAACACTTATTATGAGTATGGCTTGCCAAGTATCGAGGAGGTATTAAATCGTGTTCTAAGTAGTCGTTTCTACCTAGAATTCATACCATTATATCAAATATGCTACGGTAGTAATTGTAGTATGTTTATAAATGATGCCGTTATTGTAAGCTCTGATCTGGGAAAAGCTTCTAAGTTCTCTATAAAGGTTAAGACACATGATATTGATAGTGATATATTCATAGAAGGCGATGGCTTAATAATTAGCACTATGCATGGATCAAGTGGTCATGGTTTATCAGCAGGGGGTCCATTGACAGCATCAATAAGTAATGTCCTTATTTTAAACTACATTAATCCAATTCAGCTAAGCTCACCTAGTCTCGTGATACCTGGGTTCTCTGTCTTGGAAATTGTGAATAGGAATAATGCTCTTCTATATGTAGATGGAGATCACGTGGGGAACTTGGACAAGAATACTAATATTATTGTGAATCATGGTTTAAGATGTGTAAAGGTCATAAGGTTTAATCCGACTAGAGATATATGGAGAAGTGTGCTTGAGCCAAGAAAACAGATCCATTGAATCCAAGCATGTAGTTATACTAGATACTAGTGCGTTGTTAGCTAAGTACTATAGATATATCGATAGATCTAGATACTCTATCTATACAACAGAGAGTGCCGTACATGAAGTAAAAGATTATGAAAACAAGCAAGCATTAGAAGAGGCGATTGAACTAGGGTTACTAATTGTAATTAGGCCTAGACAGGATACTGTTGAGAGAACTATGCACAAAGCAAGGTCCATTGGTGCATTGCATAAGTTGTCAAGAACAGATATTGAAATAGCGGGTCTTGCTGAGCAGTTAAAAGAGCTTGGAATAGTCGTCATAGTTATAACAGATGATTACGAGCTCCAGAACTTGCTTTTCCACATAGAGGTGGGGTTTAAGCCACTAAGAACAAGTGGTATTAGAGAATCCAGGGTTTACAAGGCTCAATGCCCTGTTTGCGGCTATGTTCCCGGTAAACCAGGAGAGAATAAGTGTCCTCTTTGTAACTCTGAGATAAGGCGAAGAATTGTTAAATAGACTACTTGGATAAAACAGCTATGAAGTAGCCAGGCATATCCATATATAGCGGAGAATACCTATAACCTACAACTCCTTTTATTGAAACTCTTGTGGAGTACGGAGGTGGATCATCTAATTCAACGATTTCGAATCCAAGCTCCTGGATTGCAAACAATATGTTATCCTCGTTTTCGCGCCTTGTTATAGTACACGTTGAGTAGACTAATCGCCCTCCAGGCTTTAAAACGTGGTATGCTGCTTTAATAAATTGTCTTTGGTAGTTTGATAAGTCTATTACTTCTTTCATTGATTTGTCAGAGTGAAGTAAAGGTCTTACACCTAGATTTGAGCAGGGCGGATCTATTAATACCTTATCGACACGGTTAATCAAGTTAAGATCTAGATGAACATAGCGGGAATCCATGGATAGGGCAAAGATATTGGTATTTAATCCAAGTCTAGTTAGTGTGGATAATAATAGATCAACTTTAGCTTGATTTCTATCTATAGAGATGACCTTTGCCTTTCCTCTCGCTAACTGAACAATATGACTAGATTTTCCACCTGGAGAAGCGTTCATATCTACTATTAGTTCACCTGGTCTTGGATCAAGTATATGTGTTGTCACTATACTTGGCAAACTCTGTGGATAGATAAGTCCATGTTTATATAAATAGATCTCAGCGATTTGAGGGGCTCTAAAGGGAGAAGACTTGTTCAAACCTACAAGACCCTTATCCATGTAAAGCACTTCACGATATGATACAACTGTCTCGATACAAGCTATAGGTATGTTTTTTCTAGAGACAACGAGTATTTCTTCATTCTTGTTGAATTGATCGGCTTTTAAAACACCTGGTCTATATAAATGAGCCCCTATCAATATAGATGAAGCTGTCTTATCATCGACAACTATTCTTTTACTGCTATTACATCTTATCTCAAACGGACCCTCTATTTCCACGAATACAGCATCTTCTACGAATTCATCAGGATACGCTAATATCCTCTCTTTATTTAACAAATCTATTACATGGCCACGAGTTGTTTTCAACGTGTTTACCCGGAGATATAGTCTTCGAGGTGGTATCTTGAGATATTCAACTAGTTTTGTAGCTAAGCTACCATAGGTTCTTCTTAGCTCTAACCATATGTGTCTATCTACGATCAATTCTCGTTGAACCCTGTATTAGTTATATATTTGGTTTATTAGAAAATTTTAGTATATTGAAATCTCGAGGCGTAAAAGGTGAGAACATGTCATCTCCAACAAGGATTTCCGAGAAAGACCTCGCAGAGGCTCTCATGGAGAAGCAAGATAGGAAAACTGATGAGAAGCAGAGATGGGTTAATCGTATACTTAGAAGTGCTAAGCAATACCACAAGCTCTGCCCGTACTTTGATAAGAGAACAAAAATGTGCTTCATAGCAATTGGTGCTAAGTGCGATAGGGAAGGTAAGTTTGATACATGCCCAGTATTCCGAGGTTTCCTCGAGAGGAAATACGATGAATACAAGGAAAAGAATAAACCACTACCACTGGATTTCACTGATGTCGTGCTTTCACCTGTGTAGAAAGTGATTTTTCATGGAGAAGGAATACATTGTCAAGGTATCAGAAAACATAGAGATAAGCTATGATAAGCAGAGCGATATACTTTATATATACTTCAACCCAGATGAACAACCAGATGAGGAGATACTAGGAGGAAACAATGATATAGTTCTTGGATTCAAGGGCAAAACCCTAGTTGTGATCCAAGTAATTGGTTTAAAGAGCAAGATCGAAGAATACACTTACTGATATATTATTTACTCGCTCTTTACATTTATTTTATTAACTCAACCCCGCTTAAACCACACAGGTGTCATCATTGATCACAAATTACCCTCTTAAAGTAAAAGCTATATGGTACGATGAAACAACTAGAAAACTATGCTGGATTAATACTACTAAATTACCACATGAAGAAGAGATTATTTGCTCCGATGACCCTGTCAGGATCGCAAACGCGATCACAGGAATGGAGATCAGGGGGGCTCCAGCAATAGGGGTTGCAGCAGCCCTTGCAATAGGCGTGTACTCTCTTAAGATCATGGATACCCCCTTGAATAAGTACATTGAAGAGTTGAAAAAAGCAATTGATATTCTTTGGAAAACAAGACCTACTGCTCATAACTTATTCTACGCCTTGTCGAGGATGAATACCACCCTGGAAAGAGCATTGAAAAAAACAAATGATACATATGCTATTACACGAGAGCTAATTGAAGAAGCTATTAACATATACTGGGAGGATGTTCAAGCAAATATCAAGATCGGTGAGTATGGTGCAGAGTTAGTTCCAGATAACGCTACTATACTAACACATTGTAATGCAGGTGCTCTCGCCACATCCGCGTATGGAACCGCTCTAGCCGTTATAAGAATAGCTTGGTATAAAGGTAAGAAAATTAGAGTTATTGCAACGGAGACTCGTCCTGTTCTCCAAGGAGCTCGCTTAACCGTATACGAGCTCATGAAAGAAGGAATACCAGTTACTTTGATAACGGATAACGCTGTTGGATTATTAATGCGAAAAAACATGGTTGATCTAGTCGTGGTCGGGGCAGATAGGATTACTATAGATGGATTCGTTGTGAATAAAATAGGTACATATATGATCGCATTATCAGCTAGAGAAAACAAAGTTCCATTTTATGTTGCAGCACCGTTGAGCACTTTTGACACTGATAGAACAATAGATCACGTCGTGATAGAGCAGAGATCATCTGAAGAGGTAAAGTACATATATGGGAAACTCATAACAATGAGAGATGTTAATGCAATAAACTACGCTTTTGACATAACTGATCCATACTTAGTTACAGCAATAATAACTGAGCAGGGTGTTATAAAGCCACCATACGAGGTAAATATACCAAAGATCATGGATCTCTCTAGACGACTCTAAGTGATTTATCTTTTACTAGCATATTTTTAAATAGAGATGCATTATCATACATTCTTACATTGTTAAAGAATATATATCCAATGCTATAATCTTCCCTGATCAACATAGAGCGGAGTTTCTCTAAATCATCCACGGTGTAATTATACTTATAGTTTACTTCCCCAGGTCCAATTCCATGAAGCCTAATATACAGAGTTCTAGGGTCCCCGATGTGTAGTGGCTTATTTCTAAATATATCAACTACATGTATAACATTATGTTTCTCGAGTATTTTCACTAAATCCATGTTACGGATGAGATCTCCTCTGATCTCCCATCCGATTGATAAACCTCTTTGTAAATGTGGAGTTATCTTCTCGAAGAACTCATCTACTTTTTTAATCATTTCATCTGTATTAGGCATGCTTGAAGGAGTTTGAAGCACTATAAAATTTGATCTTAATACTCTCGCTAATTCTATCGTCTTAACAAATGCATTTATGTTTTCGATAGTGGGCTTCAAATAACCATAATTTTCGAGGTCCCCGCTTAGTTTCTTTTTCATTTTTTTCCAAGTAGGAGATGTATATGGATGAGTTATTACTTGCCACGCTTTCACGGTAAACTCGAATTCAGCAGGTGCTTCTTTTCGTAAGTTTTCCGCCCACTCAATTGTTGGCAACTCGTAGAAAGTATTTTGTAATTCAACTACATTGAATACTTCATAATACTTTTTCCTTGAAACAGGAAACCCGCAACAACCAATAGATATAGTTTTCAAAGATAAATCCCTATGATACGATTACATTAGCTTAACTATCTCCACGTTTTTAACGGGTTCTAGTGTTGTAAGCTCTTTCTCGATGGTTGGAAGATCACCTACACTGCTTCTACTCACATCCACTATCATCTCGCATTCTCCAAGTTCTTCGCGCTTGAGAACAATGCATTTTGTGGATACTATGTCGATATTAAGCGTTGCTAGAAACCTAGTAATATCTGCTAGCACACCTGTTCTATCCTCAACAACTAGTCTTATTTTTACTAATTGTGCTGAGATAGGGAGTGGAACTAGCTTAATCTCTTTAGTGTTCTTATCCGCGACCATTAAAAGGTACATGCCTTCACGGATATTAAATAACTCCCTTATAGCTGCGGGGATCGTTACTCGTCCCTTCGAATCTACTTTTACAGTTTCCTCAATGGACATGTCCTCACCATGATGTCAATACCTATATAACCCCTTTTAATTCCAAAACTATATCTCGAACGGGACAATTGATAGAACTTTTACATTGAAGGGTCTTAATCTATCTACCCATTTTGTCCCAAGACCCATTATCGATACAACATCAACTATTTCAGCTCTCGATTTCATAATCATGTATAACACTGCCTCGAGTGTCTTGCCACTATATACTACATCAGATAGTACGAATACCTTGTCTTTCCTAGTGATCAAGTCCTTATCTAGGTACAACATATCAACATCTCGAGGACCTCTCATAACAGATACACTGTAGTATTGAATTCCTGGATAACTCTTGTTTCTCTTGACGAGTATTACTGGCGCGCTGAACTCCGTAGAGAGCATTGTAGCTATGGGTAAGACGGCCTCGGCAGTAGCTATTATTTTTGTAATTTCCTTGTCTGCTAACTCTAGGAAGATCATTATAGAAAGTAACCTAGCTACATATGGGTCTTTTAATACTCTTAGTAGATCGATAACTGTGCTTTTCTCCCTCTCTACGAGCTCTTTTAATAGATGGCCAAGATCAAGTGATAGTGATATCTTTGCAAGTATTTTTACAGCATGCTCAAAGCTTGGTATTATTGAACCTTTCACGTACCTACAGAGAACAGACTCAGGAAGCCCTGTAAGCTCATATAGATCTCTATATGACAACACAGGCTTAATTAGCCTTAAAACCTCTGATGCGAGAAGACGTAGTTTGACTCTGTCGCCTTTAGTTTTACCATGTGCATTTGCAAGTTTCTGGGCAAACTCCTCTATCTCGCTCTCTAATGGTCTTCTCACTATTATTACTCTCCTACCCCATGACTTAATCATATAGATCTCCTTGTTTAGAATTAATTAAGGCGTGTAAAAACTTATATATATTAGCGATGAGCTGGGTTTTAAGTTCTGATTTATTGATGAAAAACCCACGCGGCGAGCACTTTGGCTTATAGATATATAATTGAAAACACATTGAAAAAGATGAATATTCTAAACGTAATTGAGATACTAGACGAGATTGTATCCTTAGGTGCTGAGTATGTCAAAATATGTGGAAAATGTCGAGAGACCTATCTATGTGTCTATCTCAGTGTATTTGGATTAGATAACTACTACAAGGTAAGCTTGATTGGACTATCACTCCAAATCCCTCAAGAAACAACATTTGACAATGAGCTTTTAACTATAATGAAATATACATCTACAATAGTAAGTGAGAATGGAATGGTTGGTTTTTACATCCCAAGAGAATATTCAATGGGAGTGTACTACATGGTTTGCCGAGAAAGTAGCGTTAACTGGTTTAAACACGAGATAGTGGAATACGAGGAGATAAAGCCACTAGAGAGTGACTATATTGACTATAATTCTTAGAGTGAAAAAATGGCTCGACGAAGAGGAGTTTAAAGAACTAGTTAAGATCGCTGATTACCTAGGCTACCAAGATGGCTATAGATTGTTCTCCATAAATATTGGGAAAGCATTAAAAAATGGGTATCTACCAGTAGATGTGAAAAACCTAGTTGAAGAATACATGGAGGAGGATAACTTAGTTGACAAGATCGACTCGTTGCTCAATGAGTATTCCCCAGTTATTCAATGGGATTCTATTAAAGGAGTAGTGAAAATACAATTACAGAAAGACCTATTCAACTTGGTTAAAAACGAGCTAAGAAAATACAGTTATAAATATCTAGGCTTAGACGGAGACAAAGTAACCGTAGAGATCCTGCCATATCATGGTTACGATATCTACAAGTACCTCAAGAGCATATCACCAGAGGTAGTAGATATTGCTAACGTTTTCACGGATAAAACCCTATTGATAAAACCCGAGTTGAGAAACATAGAGCTGAGACCCTACCAAAAAGAGGCACTTGAGAAATGGCTTGAAAACGGTAGAAAAGGTATTATAGCACTTCCCACAGGGTCTGGTAAAAGTATTATTGCAATAGCTGCTCTCGTGGAGACGAGTGTTAGAACACTTATTGTTGCATATACTAAGGAGCAGATTCAACAATGGCGTGATTTTATATTAAAATATACAAATATACCATCACACATTATTGGATTATTCTATGGCGAGGAGAAAAAACTAGCCCCGATTACTATTACAACGTATCAAAGTGGATATAGATACATAAACACAATATCACCTTACTTTGGACTACTCGTGGTTGATGAAGTTCACCACTTACCAGCTGATAAATTTAAGTATATTGCTTTGCACACATTAGCAAACTACAGGATGGGCTTATCTGCCACCCCCACGAGGGAAGATGGTAAACACGAGGATCTATTTCCACTACTCGGTGGTATTGTCTACTATAAACACCCATCTGACCTCGTCGAAGAAGGCTACTTGGCCCCGTACAAGATAATCACCGTGAAAGTTAAACTGAAACCAGATGAGAGAAAACTATACGAGCAACTACGTGCAAAATACCGCGAACTAGTGAAAGGTAGGAAATTCGAGGAGATACTGGAAGAAGCTCGTCGCGGCTATACACACGCTGTTGAGGCATTGAAAGTGCATAGTGAGCTAAGGCAGTTAATTGCCATGTCATCTTCCAAGATAGACAAAGCTGTTGAAATAGCAAAGCTTGAATATGAGAGAAATAATAAAGTAATAATATTTACTCAATACATTGATCAAGCCATGGAGATTGCTCGTAGATTAAATGCACTAGTATTAACAGGGGAGACGCCAGAAATTGATCGGAAAAAATCACTCGAGGAGTTTAAAAACTCAACAAGAGGAATACTTGTGGTGACAACTGTAGGAGATGAGGGCCTCGATATACCAGATGCAAACGTAGGTATAATAGTATCAGGGACCGGGTCTCGAAGACAGTTTATACAAAGACTAGGTAGGTTGCTTCGACCAAAATATAGAAGCATGGGTGCCATACTATATGAAATAATCACTGAGAAAACCCCAGAAGAGTATCAAGCTCGTAAACGCAAAACAATAAACCTCGATGACTATCCTTAGATAAGAAAGGATATTTAAAGCTTCTTTACTACTGTAGTTAAAAGTCTTAGAGATATAAAATAGCAACGATGTTTCATAGACATGAACAGGTTTTAATATGTGGAGGATATGGGTAAGTGAGTTATTCCTATTGGCTTATAGTTTAAGTATAATCATGCTATGTAGACTTCACTCTACTATTTATTCCTACCGCGGTAACACCTGTACCTAGGTTTGTTATTTAGTTCGCTCAGTGAAGTATACGCGAACATAGTCGAGTTGAAAGTGATAATAGTTTCCTCGGCCTTGGAAAAGGGATATAGAAGGACCATTCAAATGCTTAGAAACCATGATCCAATTCACACCCCATGCATGCCTCCTCGATATCAAAATAGTAACATAGGGGCTTAACAAGCCCATTGGTAATGTCATATAGCTATATATGGTTTCGTATTTGAAATCTAATTAATGATCTGAGTGGATTGTCTCTGGGGTATTCGAGGACAAGATACTTACAATGTAATCTAGATATGTTTTTAAGACTATTGCTTCTACTTTCTCATCTACTCTTATAATATTAAGTGTATCTGCATTACCTACTTTTTCAACCCATACAACTGGCGTGGGTTCATTGTCTAGGCATACAAGTAAAGTATGTTTATTACTCTTCGTGTCCTTGCTTAGTAGCTCTTTTATTTTCTCATAGTTAATCTGGTTTATGATGGGCCTCCAGCTGTTCTTAAGTAGTAGTGTATCTAATAAGTATAAATGCATACAATCTATAGAGTCCTTGTGAAATATTATCTTAACATCTCTTAATGCATAGTTAACTCTATTAATGTAATTTCTCAAAGTCAATAGGAGATCCTGGGTATTTAATAGTACATGGTTACACCACGCTGACTTTGCAACCTGGTAGAAACCTTCAAGTTGCTTATTTTCATCGCTAGGAAACACTATGAGTGCCGGCTCTGAGAATACTAGTGTGTATTCCTTGCCACCTAGTAATACCTCCAGAGCACATGTCTCAAGAAGAAATCCTATTTTAACTATGCCTTTATCTCTAGTATATTCTAGTATAGTAATAATTGAGCTTGGATTCGATAGATCAAGTCCTTTGACTAGAGAGCGAGAAGGAATTCTAGACATGTTATCTATGCAAAGATGGTGATTTATCAAAAATTAGAATTTTGTTTTGATCTATTTATCTTTTTTTACTCTTTTACTTTTAGCTTTACCTCAATAATGCTTACTCTAACTTCTCTGCCTTGCGGGTTTGTTAGTGTCTGGCTTCCTATTTTAATGTCATCTACTTCTACTCTTCCTGGTAGGAACCTGTTCTTTATAATTTCAACTGTATCTACTGCTTTGCTTATTGATCTACCTCGAGCTTTAATGTATACTTCTTTAACTCCTTGGTGAACTAGTGTTAATACTGCTATTACATAGTTCATTACTGGTTTCTTACCAACTAATACTGTGTTTGCACTTTGTGGCTGAGCCATATTATTCACCTTTGTGTTTTATAATTTATTCGTTGAATAACAATAGTAATCTGGCATTTAAAAACTTTTCTCTATTAACTAGCTCGTAATACCACCCCATGGGTTTTTAAAACATCACTTAGTCGCTATTGTTCAACAGGTGTCGTATTGAACAGTATTATGCCAATTTACAAATCGCTATGCCCTATATGCAATAGTGATTCATTATCCATAGATATAGAGCTGAATAATAAATGTAGTAATTGTAGAGATGAAAACACTACAATCAACACCTTTATAAATTTCATATCATCGATTGAGCAAGACTTCTCTTTGTTTTTCGAGAAAGCTACGGGGTTTAAACCATGGGGTGCTCAGAGACACTGGATCAAGAGAATACTAAAAGGAGAGAACACAGTGTTAATAGCGCCAACAGGTATTGGTAAAACAACGCTTCTACTAGTCTACACGTTATACTCCGCAATGAAGGGTAAGAGAGTTATTTATGTAGCTCCTACACGGTCTTTAATGCTACAAGCATACAAGAAGATCCGGGATTTCACTGTAAAAACAAGTATTGATACAATTAAAGTAATTACATATGATTCATCAAAGAGTAAGAAAAGAAGAGAGGAGATGTTAAACTGTATTAAGACATGTAATTACGATGTATTAATAGTTACAAATCATTTTCTAGTTAAAAACTACGAGTATATAAAGAATTGCACTCCAACTCTTATTATTGTGGATGATGTTGATAGCCTATTGAGAAGTGAGAGGAGTGTTCATAGCCTTATAAAGCTACTAGGATACAGTGATAAAGCCATAGAACTAGCTAAGCGTCGAACAAGTATTATATGGAAGATTATTGTTGGAAAAGTGTATGGTAAAGATATAGAGGAGCTTGTCAAGGAGTATATCGAGCTAGATAAACAACTAGAGAATGAAATATCTTCAAATACTACTAGTCAATTAATCGTGGCATCTGCAACTGGTAGAAGTAAAGGGATTGCAGGTAGATTACTCAAAGACCTGCTCAAAATAGATCTATCTGGCATTACAATATATGGTCGTGATGTAACAGACACATATCTACTCATAAGTAGATTCGAAGAATCAATTGGAGAAATAGTCGAGCTAATCGAGAAGCTTGGCAAAGGCTGTATTATATATCTTTCACCAAGACACCCAGCTAGAGAATACTACGAGAAAATATTAGGAGAGCTTGTTGAAAAACTATGTAGAAGAGGATTCAAGGTAGGTGAGGCAACTACTAGGAATATATCACTATTCCTTAAAGGAGAGCTAGACGTATTAATTGGATACTCAACTTACTACGGCTCTAGCGTTAGAGGTATTGACTCGCCACTTCACATAAAATATGTGGTCTTCATGGGTGCACCTGTATTTAGTGTTTCTCTAGAGAGCTTTCTATCTAAGATAAACATGTTAACTAGAGTATTATTTGAGCTGGGTAGTAAGAAAAGTGATCAGACGCTTCGAAAAATAGCTATTGATATACGTAAGAAAACAATGAGTTTATCGCCATCTGAGAAAAGAGTTATTTCTCTATGTTTAACTGGTAAACTACCTGAAAGCTCCATAGAGACTATGGCAAAGCTCTCTAGCCTATATAATGAAATCAAGCAAATATACTTGAATACACTTGAAAATCTAAAGTATATTTTAAGAAAAGAGAAGGTCTTTAATATAGGATCTATTACACTAGTTCAAAGTGAAAATAGATATCTTGCTCTTATACCAGATGTAATGACATATATACAAGCATCTGGTAGAACAAGTAGACTCGTTGGAAATAGAATGACTCATGGCTTGTCAATTATACTAGAGAGAGAGGAACTAGGGAATCTAGTTATTGGATTAGAGCAGAGATTGAAGTCTTTTAATCGAGATGTATTATTTAAGCCACTTAATCACTTGAATCTCAATGAAGAATCCCTATTACTGAGAAAAACACGTATAGAACAAGAGGGAGAACAGCTTAGATATAAATCAGTACTTTTAGTAGTAGAGTCCCCTACCAAGGCTAAGACTATTGCTAGGTTTTTTGGAAAACCAACAGCTAGGAGAATTAGCGATATAAATATCTATACAATCCCAGCTAGAGTTAGAGGCGAGGTAGTTGAGTTTAATATCGTAGCGACACGTGGACATATATTTGATTTAACAACCTTGGAGAATATTGGATTATATGGTGTTATACTTGATGAATCTCTTGTTTACCCTGTTTACTCATATATACGGAAATGCAAGATCTGTGGATTTCAGTTTATCGATAAAGATACTTGTCCACGCTGTGGTAGCGTTGTTTACAGTGATTCAAAACAAGTTGTTAATGTCCTTAGAAAACTAGCTCTTGAAGTAGATGAGATTTATATATCAACGGATCCTGATATAGAAGGGGAGAAAATCGCCTATGATGTATACATAGCTATTAAACCTTTTAATAGTAGTATATGGAGAGCAGAGTTACATGAGATCACGCTTCAAGAGTTATTGAAAGCGATAGTTAATAGAAGAGATATTAATAAAAACCTCGTAGAAGCGGAGATGTATCGGAGAATATTTGATCGGCTTGTAGGGTTCTCACTAAGCCAGAAATTACAGGGAGTCTATAAGTTAAAGTATCTAGGTGCTGGCAGGGTCCAGACCCCTGTTCTCGGATTAATAATCGATAGATATAGAGAACACGTCAAAGATAGATGTAAACGAGTTTATTTAAAAACGAGTGAGCCATTAAGCTCGGAGCTATCAATATACATTGATAAGTCACAGCGTGATATAATAGAGCTACTTGATAACCATCGTAAACTAGAATTTGTTAAGGTTTCCGAGGAGGTAGTGGAAGTCCAGCCCAGGCCTCCATATACTACTGATGAGCTATTATCGGATGCTAGTAGACTTGGATTTACAGTAGATGTTGCTATGAAAATATCCCAGGAGCTTTTTGAGTCAGGGTTGATCACTTATCATAGAACAGACAGCACGTATGTCAGTTCTGCCGGTATAGGAATTGCTCGAGAATATCTCGAAAACAAGAGGTTATTAGAGTATTTTAAGCCAAGTCATTGGGGTGCTCAGGGGACGCATGAGGCTATTCGACCTGTATACTCTCTTGACTCTGATCAGCTCATACAAGCAATAGATGAGGGATTAATACCCATTGCTATACCATTAACGTATATGCATTTTAAGCTTTATGATATAATATTCAAGCGATTTATCACTAGCCAGATGAAACCATTTAAAGCTATTAAATCAAAGTACCTTGTGATGTTGGAGAATAGGGTTTTATCAAGTATTGAATTATATGTAGATATATTAGAAGATGGATTTAATAAAGTAACGCCATTAAAGACATGGCGCGAGATTAGAGACAAATCTCGATTCACTGTTGAGGTATTAGAGTATAAGATCATGGATTCTAGCAAGACACCACTTTATAGTGATGGAGATGTTGTATTACTTATGAAAAAAATTGGTATTGGGAGACCTAGCACGTATGCTAAGATCATTAGTAGTCTAAAAAGACATGGCTACGTCATAGAGTCGAGAAATAGGAGGAAACTTATACCAACAAGTAGAGGTATCATGGTATATAGTTATCTCAAAGAGAACTACCCTCATTTGATCTCTGTTGAAACCACTAGGGAGTTAGAGACTATTATTGATAAAATAGCTGAGGGCGAGATTCAAGGATACTATGCTGTGAAAGACTTGTTAGCATCACTAGTAGCATGTAAACTAGTTGATTTATCTCTAATATCTTCTCTGAACTTTAATAGCAATATAGGGCTTACTTTTACCCTGGATACTCTCAGTTCCAATTGAAATACCTACTAGTTCAATACTATCTTTCATTCTAAGTATTATCGCATTATATAGATCGACGGCTTTACTAATGAACTTCCCATACCCCTTTATAGTAATAATATTAGCACCCTCCTGGAATAATAACGCAATATTGATCAAGTAATCTCTAAGCGGCCTTGCTGATACAACAATTGTTTTTTCTGAAATACCACCTTGACTCACTACACTGCACCTTTTAGACATTAGACAATAATAATTATATTTACTAATATTGTTAAATAAGCCTAGAAAACCAAAAGTTCCACCCCTTCAACGCAAATAAAAACCACCCTTTAATCCCTAGTTCCCTTAAATCCTAATCATGAAAACCAAAAGTTCCACCCCTTTTATGCAAGTGCAAAATATAGAATCCCACACCCCGCTATTTCAACTGCAAATTATAACAAAGTATACATTAGGAATCAATTTCATATTTATAATTATTTTAATTGTTTTTAGAGTTTGTATAATGATAAACAAGTTATAGTTATTGTATTGTATCCAATACAATATTTTTCATTGATTTTGTGATAATGTATTGCTGTAGAATTGACTGTATTTTAGTAAAAAGTAATGTATTCCAATTGAAGAAGAGGGGTGGGTGTTTAATACCTTATTCATTACCTTGTAACCATTTGTTCTACCCCTCTATTGCAAGTAAAACAAGACTCTATCACGGTATAGTCCCTGTTGAATCAATGGTGTTTAATTCTGTTAATTATAGATCTAACTACTTCTAATTTTAGGTTAATTGAGTG